>CAYQYJ010000291.1:0-5254 GCA_964421605.1 uncultured Ardenticatenaceae bacterium
TTCTCAATAAGCTGCACAGACCAGATTTGCGGAAGCTGCCAGCCTGTACGCACAAACCCCGCCGCCTGCCAGCCGTCGTCCCCCGTTTCCGCGTCGCTGCCATAATTCAACTCTGGAATGGCGATGTCGTCCACAGCAAAAACGCCGTTAGTCAGGGCGGAGTCCGTCAGAAGTTCAAAGCGCAGCCAGACCTCGCCTCCCACGTAGGCATCCAGGGAAATAGATTCTGCCACCCACCCATCCTGATCATCACGTTCGCCAGCGCTGCGCCCGCCAAATGCCGGCCCGTATTGTCCCGCCGTAGCGTGTTCCAGATCAAGTAAAGACCAGGTTGTGCCGGCATCCACCGAAACCGCCACGTAAGCAAAATCCCACTCAGGTTCCAGATCATACCAGGCCCAAAAATTCAGCGTAGCCTGCGACAACCCGGTCAGATCAAAAGCCTGCGTCAACTGCGCTGACAGATTATCCAACGGCGGCGCCAGCCACATGCGGCTGCCGCTGCGTGGCGGAACCGCCGCCAGCGGCGTCAGCGTATCGCCGGCAAACGTGATCGTCACCGGGCCAGACAGACTCAGTTCCACATAATCCACGCCAAACTGTGACAGTTCCTCCACCCCCGCATACGGCAGCCGTTTGACCTGGGCATTGGTACGAGGGTCGCGCAAATGAAGCTGCTCATAGCCATAACGCGGCAGCGGCGATTCCCCATCCAGCCAGTTAGCCGCTGCCCAATCAGCCAGGAACTGCTCCAGGCTGGTTTCCGGGCGGTAAGTGCGTAATACCTCTTGCACCGCTTCCAGCCCATTAGCAGAATGACGCGAAAGCTCCCGCACCGCCTCTTCACCCAACTGTTCCCAGACGTAAAGGGATAACAAGTAAGCGGCGCCATAATGGGCATAGACGGCGTCGTCATCCTCATAATTCCAACGGTTCAGTTGAATATCCGGCTGCGCCAGCCAGTCCAGGTAGGTATCCACCGAATCCAAACCATTAGCCGTCTCCGCCAGTTGCGCCAGCCCCTCGTCTAGCCAGGTAGCTTCATTCCCATCCACGTACCACTGGATCAAGTGTTCAATCTCATGAACGAGCGTGCCCAGATACCATTCATCCCCCACCTCCAGGAATTCCATATTCAGGTAAATAATCTCCTGCTCATTGGAAGCCGTGTTAATGGTGAGCGGGTATTCGTCGCCACTGTCGAAGTAGCCGATCTCGTCGTGGCTGGCAAACTGTTCCAGGTGCAGCACGCTAAAATGGGCGTCGTTGTCCATACCTGGCTGCCAGATGTCGCCAAACAGATGCCGCAGGCGCGGCAGATAATCCGTTTCCAATTGCTCAGCCGCCGCCGCCAGCGCCTCCACGTCCAGGTCAAGACCATCTTCGACCCAGAAGTAAAGGTGATCGGTAACGACCACCAGGGTGGCTTTACTGCGTCCGCTATCCGTAATAAACACCCGGCTGTCGCCCACCGCATAGGCAGGCGCGCTGACAGTGCGCTGCCCCACTTCCATATCACTCAGCCGCCTGGCGCTTTCGTAATAATCGTGAACAGGGTAATCGCTCTGGCGCAGGGCGTCCAGATCGGCAAAGCTGCCGGCAGCCGCTGGCTGCTGCACAATGCCGGCAGGCACAACCAGCGCCAACGGGGATGGGGTGGCCGTGATAGTTGGCGTAGGCGCATCAGGGAGCGGGGTAACCGAAGGGGGTGGGGTCGGACTGGGCGACAACGTGGGTGTACTGGTAGACGGCGCAGCCACTATGACCTGGGGCGTAATGGTCGGCTGGCGGTTCGCCTGAATGCCCTGCCCGATGAAAAAGGCGGCGCCCAGGCTGAGCAAGCCGCCGCAGACCAGGCAAACAAACAGGGTCAGGCAGCCAGCAAAGATAAACACGGGCGCGCGCGAACGGGGTGAGTTCATTTTGATCCTGTGGCGCGGAGTTCGTAGGCGTAGGATGCCGGCATCGTCGTCACCGGCGTACTCCCCGAAACCACCAACACCGCCTGGTCAAATTCCTGGTTCAAGGGCAGCGTCCACTCCCCCCGCTGTTGTTCGTCCAATGGCAGCGGCTGCACCCGCGCCTCTTCGTCGCTGAGCAAGATCACCTGCGCCAGAAACGACTGCGGCAGCACGTTGCTATGGCGCACAAAGCCGGCTGCCTGCCAGCCGCCGTCCGTCTCCGCGTCGTCGTAAAAATCGAGTTCAGGAATACGGATGTCGTCCAGCACAAAACCCGCCAGATGCACCGCCTGATCCGTCACATATTCAAACCGCACCAGCACCGGCTGGCCCGCATAACGGGTCAGATCCGCCGTCTGCTCCGTCCAGCCAGGCGTCTCCCCACCGCCGCTAATGCCCGTCAAGGCCGCGCCATAACTGTTCCCCTGCGGATTACTTAACGTACTATCCTGCGTAGGCAGCGGCTGCCAGTTAAGGCCCCCGTCGCCAGACACCGCCACGTAAGCGTAATCCCACCCGGACTCTATCTCATACCAGGCGTGAAAATGCAAGGTGGCCTGCGTCAGCTCCGTCAGATCAAACGCCCGCGTCAACGTCATGTCGCCATTATCCGCCGGGTAGCTCGTCCAGTAATAGTCGCCGCTGTAAGGCGCTACATCCAGGAGGCTGACTTGTTGCGTTCCCGTAAAAACGACTGTGACCGGCTGGTCGCTGGCAATCGTCACGTAATCCACGCCATACTGCGCCACGACGCCCGTCTCCTGAACCGGGAAACGCTCGTGCTCATTGGCTGCTCTAATTTCTGGTACAGCCAGGTCGCTATAAGCATAGACGCCTGTGCCGCGCTCCATGCTTTGCAAATAAACAGCCGCCGCCCAATCGGCAAACAGGGCGTCAAAGTCCGCTATGTCCGCGGCAGGCAGAATGGCGTTAATGCCGGCAATCCCATTCTCCTCCTGCTCAATCCACATCCGCAAAGCGTCATCCCCCAGGCGATCCCAGAAATACGCCGCAAACAAAAACGACGCCCCATAATGCGCCCCGCTCAAGCCATCAAACTGGCTGAAATCATTGAGCTGCACATCCGGCTGCGCCGCAAACGAATCGTCAAAGCCGGCGTCGTTAAACCCATTCAAATACGCCGCCAGCACCGCCAACCCCTCTTCCACCCAGGCAGACTCATTCTGGTCATGACGCCAGTGAATCATATGCGCCATCTCGTGCGCCGCCACCTCATAATAAGCCTGGCTGCCGATAGGCGCATTCTTCAAGTTAATGTACAACATTTCCATCTGGTTAGAAAAAGGATTGACCGCCGTCACAAACTCGTCCGCCGCTGAAAAATACCCCACCACGCCGCCGCCCAGATCAGGGCTGTGCAAGATATTGACGCGATTATCCCCATCTATCCCTGGCTGCCACTCATGCCCCAACACCGCCCGGTTCAGCGGTAAAATCGCTTCTTCCAGCCGCCGCGCGGCTTCGTGCAGCGTCCGCTGGCGCACATTCTCGCCCAGTTGCAGCCACAGATTCAAACCGTCGGAGCGGTAAACCAGCCGCGCCTCAATTTGCTGGCTGATTCCGTCGTCGTGGTTCTTAATCCAGAACGGAATCACGTCGCCCACCTGGTAGGCAGGCGCGCTGGCGTGGGCTACGCCGGGCAGGTCGCGCACGCCGCGAAAACGGCGCGTCAGGTCAGCCAGGTCGCGCGGCGGCGTCTCCGCCTGCGTGAATGCCGCCAGGTTGGCATAGGCGGCATCAGGTGGTGGGGCGGTAACGACTTGGGGCGTAATAACAGCGCCGGTTTGGCCCTGCCCCCCCAGACTGCACGCAGCCACAGGCAGCAGCCAAAGTAACAAAAATAATCTGTGCATGAGAGAAATTATACGGGGGCAAAAGCGCGGCGCAACAGAACACGTGGCTTGGGGTTATGATCATCAGAAATTGTTCACAAAATGCCGGCAGCCGCCAACCAAAAGATGACGGCTGCCCGTTTGCCGTGTAAACTGACAATCTCCCACACATCCCCGTTTCATGATTCCCGCAAAGACAAGGCGGCTGGCGTAATGTTCTGTTCTGTTGAGTTGGCAGCCGCCTCTGCTGCTGTCTAACGCCTGAACTATCATGGAAAACGCAACTGGCAGTTATTGCCACAGGCCCCCAACCAGGTAGGGCCTGGCGGCCTGGGTGGTGAAAAAATGAAATATGCACACATAGTCGGTTGGGGCAGTTACTGGCCCGAAAGAATTCTGACCAATGAGGAAATCGCCCAAAAAGTAGACACCTCACATGACTGGATTTATACGCGCACAGGCATCAAGGAGCGGCGCATCGCCAACGCCCGTGAGACAACTACGCACATGGCGTTTCGCGCCGCCGCGCGCGCCCTAGAAGTCGCCCATATCCCCCCCTCGCAGGTTGATCTGATCATTGTGGCCACCTCGACGCCTGAATACGTTTTCCCCGCAGCAGCTTGCCAGGTACAGGACTTATTGGGCGCATCCCATGCCGGCGCATTTGACCTGAGCGTGGCCTGTTCGGGCTTCATTTATGGCTTGAGCATGGCTTCCAGCGCCATCGCCTGCGGTTCCATCCACACCGCCCTCGTCATCGGCGCCGAAACATTGTCCCGCATTGTGGATTGGACCGACCGCGGCACCTGTATTCTGTTTGGCGACGGCGCGGGCGCTGTCGTCTTAAAAGGCTCCAGCGTCCCCGGCGGCGTCCTGTCCACCACACTGGGGTCAGATGGGTCGGGCGGAGAACTGTTGTATCTGAAGGCGGCAGGCGCGCGCCCCGTGCCCACCGTGGGTGTGGGCTTTTCCGCCAATGGGCACCACCCGGACACCATCAACATGAACGGGCGCGAAGTGTTTCGCTTTGCCACCCGCGTGATGGCTGAATCGGTGCAGGACGTGCTGCAAAAGGCAGAGATGACGCTGAATGATGTCTCCCTGATTGTGCCCCACCAGGCTAATGCCCGCATTATCGAATCGGCAGCTAAACGCCTCAAAATCTCCCCCGACCTGTTTTACGTCAATCTGGATCGCGCCGGCAATACGTCTACCGCCTCTATTCCCCTGGCGCTGTGCGAAGCCGTGGAGGCCGGACGATTGAAGCCGGACGACAATCTCGTTTTTGTCGGGTTTGGCGGCGGCTTGAGTTGGGGCGCGGCGCTGATCAAGTGGGATGTCACCCCGCCGCAGCCGCGTGAAGAAAGCGCCTGGCGGCGCTCTCCCTGGTATCTGTGGGCGCGCAGCCGTTCCGCCCTGCGCCGCCTGGCGCGCAAACTG
>CAYQYJ010000292.1:0-3450 GCA_964421605.1 uncultured Ardenticatenaceae bacterium
TAGGTGAAGCCGGGTTCTTTGCGGGCGGGGCCATGGGGGGCCAGAGCGGCGACGAGTTCGGCGTGCAGCAGACCGTTGTCGGCGATGATGCCGTTGACTTTGGGGAAGGCTTTGTTGTAGGTGATGGGGTCATCGTTGAGGTCTACGACGCAGCCGCCGCTTTCGGTGATGAGGAAGTTGCCGGCGCAAATGTCCCATTCGTGCTTGGGACCGCGGCTCCAGGTGGCGTCGCAGAGCCCGGCGCTGACGCGGGCCAGTTTGTAGGCGATGCTGCCCACGATTTTCAGGGTCACCAGGTCTTTGAACGGCTCAAATTCGCCTTTTTTGATTTCAGAGCGGCTGGCGTCTATGGCGGCGCCAGCCAGGGAGGCGCGGGGGCTGAGGCGGGCGGGCTGCCCGTTGTAGAAGGCGCCCTGGCCACGGGCGGCGTGGAAGAGTTCGTTGGTGGCGGGGTTGAAGACGACGCTGAGGATGGGCTGCCCGTCTTCGACGAGGGCGACGGCAACGGAGAATTCGGGAATGCCCATGACGAACTCTTTGGTGCCGTCGAGGGGGTCTACGACCCAGACGTGTTTTTTGTCCAGGCGGTTGGGGTTGTCGCTGGTTTCTTCGCTGAGCCAGCCGGCGGTGGGTAGGAGCGCCAGGAGGCGTTCTTTGAGCAAGGTGTCGGCGGCCAGGTCGGCGTCGGTGACGGGGTTGTCGGGGCTTTTGTCGGTTACGTCGAATGATGAGCGGTAGTAGCTCATGATAGCCGCGCCAGCGGCGCGGGTGATGTCTATGACTTCGGTTAATAGGTGGTGCATGGTTACTCCAGAGTAGTGGTGAGTGATCAGTGGTCAGTGGTCAGTGAACAGTGGTCAGTGAACAGTGGCCAGTGGTCAGTGAACAGGGGTCAGAAGCTGACTCGCTCCTTCGTAAATAGTAGGGCGATTTTCCAAAATCGCCCGCCCGATTACTGTTAGCTTGTCCTGCCGGCTGAAAGCCGGCGCTATGGTTCGGATGGAGGCTGGTCGTTTTCTTAAGGTGTGAATGATTTCTGTCGTTTCATGGGCAGGGGGGTGTCCATGGTAACAGCAGGGAGCGAGTATAGTGAGAAGAGGGTTTGCGCGCAAACGTGTTTGATACAAACGGGGGGGCGGGCGTTGGGGATAGGCTTGGGTAAAGTGGGGGATTCCTCGGAGGATACTTCGGAAGACCTCAGCACAGGCTCTCGGAATGACAATCAATGCGTACTCTCGAAAAGGTAGTACTTGACAGAGTGCGGGTGGTTCTTGATACTTGGGCGGCTATGAGGAAGAAGTTTTTGCCGGCATTGGCGCTGCACATGGCGTTGGTGTTGGCTTTGCGCGCGCAGCAGCTTGTGACGGACCCGGCGTACACGGAGGGGGCTGTGTGGTTGTTTGCGGTGGCGGTGGGGTTGTTTCTGGCGGGGCTGATGGGATTGCCTGATTGGACGGGTACGGAAGATTGGGAACAGCCGGCGACTGAGGGACAGCCGGCGGCGCGGTGGGGCGCGGCTTATTGGCGGTGGGGGGCGGTAGGGGCGATGGCGGGGTTGGCGGTTTATGCGTATGGGGCGTTTGCCGGCAACACGTTCACGCGAACGGGGGTGATTGCCTGGGCGCTGGCGATAGGGTTGTTCTGGCTGGCTTTTGGCGAGCAACCCGCGGGCTGGCTTCAGGCGCGGTGGCGGGCGCTACGGCGCGGGGAGTGGACAATACGGCTGGGCTGGCATCACCTGGCGCTGCTGTTGTTGTTGGGGGTGGCGCTTTTTATGCGGGTGCACCGGTTGGCGGAAGTGCCGGCAGAGTTGGGCAGCGACCAGGCGGAGAAGCTGCTGGATGTGCAGGATGTGCTCAATGGGCTGCGCCCGATCTTTTTCCCGCGCAACACGGGGCGGGAAGCGTTTCAGTTTTACCTGACTGCCGCGCTGATTCGTTTTACGCCGCTGGAGATCAGCCACATGGCGCTGAAGGTGGGAACGGTGTTGATCAGCCTGATGGCTTTGCCGTTCACCTATCTGCTGGGTAAGGAGTTGTTTGATCGCCGGCTGGGGATGCTGGCGGCGGCGCTGTTGTCCATTTCCCATTGGCACGTGGCGATCAGCCGCGTAGGGCTGCGGTTTCCGTTTACGCCGGCTTTTGCGGCGGCGACGCTGTATTTTCTGGTGCGGGCTTTCCGGTATAACAGGCGGAATGATTGGCTGGCTTGCGGTTTTTGCCTGGGGGTGGGGCTGCATACGTATATTCCGATGCGGATTGTGCCGCTGCTGCTGCTGTTGCTGGTTGGGGCGAAAACGGCGCTGGATTGGGGGCAGGCGCGGCGGGGGCGGGATGCCGGCAGTGAAGCAACGGCGTTGGGCCGGGCCTTTTGGGGGAATGGGGCGCTGGCGGCGGGGATGAGTTTCCTGGTGTTTCTGCCGTTGTGCCGGTATATGGTGGAGCAGCCGGCAATGTTTTGGTACCGGGTGACGACGCGCTCCTCGGACGCTCTGGAGCAGACGAACGGCGGGCAAACGCTGGCTGTGTTTTGGCAAAATGTGAAGAATGCGGCGCTGATGTTTAACTATCGGGGGGACGTGGTGTTTGCCAATACGATTCCTTTTTCGCCGGTGCTGGATTGGGTGAGCGGGGGGTTGTTTGTGTTGGGGCTGGCTTATCTGCTGTGGCGGCTGGCGGCGCGGGGGGATCGGCGGGCGGTGTACGTGTTGTTGATGTTGTTTATGCTCGTGCTGCCATCCATGTTGAGTATTGCGTTTCCGAATGAGAATCCCAGCGTGGTGCGCGCCGGGGGGGCCATTCCCGTGGCTATGATTATTGCGGCGCTGCCGCTGTGGGCGACGGTGAACCGGTTTGGGGGGACGTTTGTCAGATGGGGGAGGGTGTATGGGGTGGCGTTATGCCTGGGCGTCTTTGTGATGGCTTTTCTGGAGAATTACAACTGGTATTTTGTGCGATATGATGAGCAGTTCCGGCGCAGTATCTGGAACGCGAGCGAGATGGGGGAGGTGGTGCGGGGTTTTGTGGACAGCGTGGGGGATTTTGAGCACGCTTATCATATCCCTTATCCTTATTGGGTGGATACGCGGGCGATTGCGATTAATGCCGGCAACATTGACTGGGGCAATGTGGTGATGGATGTGGAGTCTACGCTGGCGGGGCATAAGGAGACGCCGGCGACGCGGTTGTATATTTATTATTTGCCGGATAAGAACGCGGCGGAGCTGCTGCGGGAGGCTTATCCTGATGGGGTGGAGATTCATTACCGCTCGGCGGCGGGGGCGGATAAGGATTTTGGGGTGTTTTTTGTGCCGGGGGAGTAGGGGGCGAGGGGAAGTTTTTACCGCGAAGACGCGAAGGGCGCGAAGGGGACGGTAGATTGGTTCAATCTTGGAGATTGAACCAATCTTATCAGGTTACATATTTTTACCGCAAAGACGCGAAGGGCGCG
>CAYQYJ010000292.1:3550-5250 GCA_964421605.1 uncultured Ardenticatenaceae bacterium
TTACATATTTTTACCGCAAAGACGCGAAGGGCGCGAAGGGGGCGGTAGATTGGTTCAATCCTGGCGATTGAACCAATCTTGTCAGGTTAAATACGGGCGTAGCAACACAGGGCGTATGCAATACGCCCCTAACGCAGGTGTTGGGAAGCCAGGTAGTCGAGGATGTCAATTTTGGTTAAGATGCCTTCGGGCTGGGCGCCGGAGGAGATGACTACTACGTCGGTGTGACCAAAGATGCCGATGAGGGATTCCAGGGGGGCGTTGGGGCGGACGGTGGTGACGTTGGGGTCTATGACGGCTTCGATGGTTTCGTCGGGCGTGTGGGTGTGGCCCGCGGTGAGCATGTGCATCAGTAAATCCACTTCACGCACGATACCCACCAGCTTGCCATTCGCGTCCACGACGGGGGCCTGGGAGATGCTGTGCTGTTTGAAAGCGGCGACTACGTCCATCATTAAATCGGTGGGATGCACGGTGATGATTTCGGTCAGGCTCTTGGCGTTGTTGACGTCCTGGGCGCGGGAGTCTACCCAGGCGCTTTCCAGGAAGCCATTTTCGCGCATCCATTCGTCGTCCAGGAATTTGCTCAAGTAGCGGGAGCCGGAATCGGGCAGGAGGACGACCATGACATCATCGGGGCCCAGGTTGTGGGCGCGGGCGTATTTAACGGCGCCGGCCATGGCCGAACCGCAGGAGCCGCCGACAAATAGTCCTTCCTCACGCACCAGGCGGCGGGCCATGAGGAAGCTCTCGCGGTCGTTCACCTGGACGATGGCGTCTACTACGCGCAGATCGGTGGTGGAGGGCAGGAAATCTTCGCCAATGCCTTCTACTTTGTAGCTTTCGGCTTTGGTGTAGTGGCCGCTGCGGTGGAGTTCGTAGAGGATGGAGCCGATGGGGTCCACGCCGATGATTTGCACGTCAGGGTTCTGTTCTTTGAGGTAGCGCCCAACGCCGCTAATGGTTCCGCCTGTGCCCATACCGACGACGAAGTGGGTGATTCTGCCGGCAGTTTGCCGCCACAACTCGGGGCCGGTGGATTCATAATGCGCCTGGGGGTTGACGGGGTTGTGGTATTGGTTCGCCAGGATGGCGTTGGGCGTTTCGGCGACCAGGCGTTCGGCGACTTTGTAGTAGCTGCGGGGGTCGTCAGGCTCGACGGCGGTGGGGGTCACGACGACGCGCGCGCCAAAGGCGCGCAGCAGGAGGATTTTTTCCTGCGACATTTTGTCGGGCATGACGAAAATGGTTTTGTAGCCTTTTATGGCGGCGGCAATGGCTAAGCCCACGCCTGTGTTGCCAGAGGTGGATTCGACGATGGTGCCGCCAGGCTTGAGCCGCCCGCTGCGTTCGGCGTCTTCGATGATGGGGAAGCCGATGCGATCCTTGACGGAGCCGCCGGGGTTAAAGAACTCTACTTTAGCCAGGACGGTGCAGGGCAGGTCGGCGGCGACAGAGTTGATGCGCACCAGGGGGGTGTTGCCGATGGTGTCTACGATGTTGTCAAATATTTCCATTTTTTGAAATTCAAGGGTTTTGATCATGCTAAATCCTGTTTGGGAAAAGTGGGATGCCCGCACAATACATTCTTACCGCCAAGACGCAAAGGACGCCAAGATTCCGTGGTTGGTAGCACTGCACTTAATTGTGGTGGGTGTCAGCCCCGCCGCAGGCGGGGCTGACACCCATTTTTATGGGCA
>CAYQYJ010000293.1:0-1771 GCA_964421605.1 uncultured Ardenticatenaceae bacterium
TCCCCATTTCGCGGCAAGTGCGCACCACCCGCACCCCAATCTCTCCCCGGTTGGCGATAAGTATTTTCTTGAACATACTGCTGCTCACTCTCCTGAGATCATTACAGCCCTCTCCCCAACCCTCTCCCTTCGGGGAGAGGGCGCTGACTCCCTCCCCCTGAAGGGGGAGGGCCGGGGTGGGGGTTCTACATGGGCGAGATGCCGTGTTTCTTGGGGACGTGCCGCTCGCGTTTGGAGAGCGTCAGTTCCAGGGCGCGGATCAGGGCGCGGCGGGTGTCGCGGGGTTGGATCACGTCGTCTATCAGACCGCGCGCGGCAGCCACATACGGGTTGTTGAAGCGGCGTTCGTAATCCTCCACCAGTTCGCGGCGGCGCGCTTCCGGGTCCTCCGCTTCGGTCACCTCGCGGCGGAACAGGATGTTCACCGCCCCTTCCGCGCCCATGACGGCGATTTCGGCGTTGGGCCAGGCGTATAACAAGTCACCGCGCAGCCCTTTGCTGCTCATGACGCAGTAAGCGCCGCCGTAGCTTTTACGCAAGATGACCATCAACTTGGGCACGGTGGCTTCGCTGTAAGCGTAAATCATGCGCGCCCCGTTGCGGATAATGCCGCCGTATTCCTGCTCTTTGCCTGGCAGGAAGCCGGGCACATCTTGCAGGGTGATGACGGGAATGTTGTAGGCGTCGCAGATACGAATAAAGTGCGTGGCTTTGACGGAAGCCTTAATATCAATACAGCCCGCCAGCACCATGGGCTGGTTAGCCACAATGCCCACGCTGTAGCCGTTGAGACGGGCAAAGCCCACCACGATGTTTTCTGCCCACAGTTGGTGCACTTCAAAGAAGCGCCCATCGTCCACCACGCTGGCGATCACCTGGCGCACGTCGTACGGTTTGTGCGGGTCGGTGGGCACAATCTGTTCCAGTTCAACGCAGCGACGTTCAGGGTCGTCTGCCGGGCGTTGGTAAGGGGGATCGTCCTGGTTGTTGCCGGGCATATAGCTCAGGAGCGTGCGCACTCGTTCCAGGCAGTCGCGGTCGTCGGTGGTCAGGAAGTGGCAGACGCCGCTTTCCTGGCTGTGCATCAAGCCGCCGCCCAACTCTTCAAAGGTGACGTCTTCTTGCATGACGGATTTGACCACATCCGGTCCGGTGATGAACATGTAGCTGTTTTGGGTCATGAAGACGAAGTCAGTCAGGGCGGGCGAGTAGACGGCCCCGCCCGCGCAGGGCCCCATGATGACGGAGATTTGGGGAATGACGCCAGAGGCTTCGCAGTTGGCGTCAAAGATTTTGGCGTAGCCGCCCAGGCTGTCTACGCCTTCCTGAATGCGCGCGCCGCCAGAGTCGTTGATGGCGATAAAGGGGCAGCCGTATTGCAGCGCCATGCGCATGGCTTTGACGATTTTGTTGGCGTGCATTTCGCCCAGAGAGCCGCCCATGACGGCGGCGTCTTGCGAGGCGGCGAAGGCGTGCCGCCCGTTGATCAAGCCAAAACCCGTTATGACGCCGTCGCCATAGCGGGACTCTTTGCCGCCTACGTAGCGGTCGTAGCGGGGGGTGACCAGGGAGTCTATTTCGGTGAAACTGCCGGCATCAAACAACAGGTCAATTCGTTCGCGCGCCGTTAGCCGTCCTTTGCGGTGCTGCCGTTCCACATCCTGGGCTGTGCCGGCTGAGATTTCTTTGCGCTTTTGTAGTTCCTGGATGTAGAAATCCATATCCTTAATCATGCAAAACCTCCAACAAAATGGGGATTGGATCAAAAATT
>CAYQYJ010000293.1:1871-5237 GCA_964421605.1 uncultured Ardenticatenaceae bacterium
CCAGGGTTAACACGTAACCGGGGATGGTTTGCCACCACCCTTCCAGCCGCAGTTCGCCGCGCCGCGGCGTAGCCGGCGGCGGCGGCAGCTTCCCCGCCAACATCTCCCTGTTCAATTCAATGGCAAAAGGCGTCCATGCCTGCGGCGGCTCGGCGACGGGGGCGATCAGGCAGGCGACGGCGCGCGTGTCTACTGTCAGGCCCAGTTGCAGCGCTTTCAACGCGGCTTCTTTGGCGCTCCATATCGCCGTCACCAGCATATGGTAATGTTCTGGCGGCGATTGCTCTAGCAGCGCCTGTTCCGCTGGCGTGAAGTAGTCGCTGACAAAAACAGCGGCGCGCGGCATGATCTGTTCAATGTCCGCCCCCAGGGGCCAGTCTGGCTGTTCCACCAGGGCGCAAAAGGCGTGGTCGCCCGCGTGGCTGATGGACAGCGTGAACCAATCGGGCAGCAGCAGCGGCTCGTCCAATGGATGATGGTAGCGCGCCACAGGTGCGCCGTTAAGCTGGTTGTGGATGGTAATGGTCTGCCAGGAAGGCGGCTGGCCCATTTTAGCCGCCAGCACTGTTTGTAGTAACTGTTTGGCTGTCCACCGCCCCAACAGCCAATCGCGCCGCCGCTTGTCCGTTTTCAGCGCCTCAAACCGCGCCTCCTCAGCCGGCGTTAACAAGCCAGCCGGAGACGATAGTCCCAGAGCCAGATCAGGATGGGCGGCGGCGGATTGGGTGAGCCAGTGAATCATGGTAACAGTCAACAGTCAACAGTCAACAGTTAACAGTCAACAGTTGATTGTTGTCTGTTGTCTGTTGATTGTTGCCTGTTCTACACGCCCTCGGGTATGTCAACAGTGCGGTAGCCGTGGACGGTCAGGTAAACCTGGTTGGCATCGTCTATGACTTGACCGTCGAAGGCGGCGCCGCCGTCCAGGGCGCGAATGACGGCGTGGAGGCGATGGCCCGCGGCGGCGTCGGGTTGGCGATAGACGGCCACGCGCTCCATGGCGAGGGGTAGGGCCAGGCCGCCCTGGTGTTGGATTTTCCATAGGCCGGCAGTCTGGAACACCAACTCGATCAAGCGGGGAGCCATCAAGGCGGCTACGTTTTCCGGTTGGGTGTTGGGGGGGAGAGATGCCGGCATCACGCCCACCGCCCTATCGCCCGCCACCGTCACGGTTTCCAGCACCCGATAAGCCGGGCCGTGGAAATAGATGTCGTAAATCTGCGCCTGGCTGATAGGATTGCCGTTGGGGTGGGCGGTGGGCCAGGCAGCCGGCGTGTCCATTGCGGCTTCCGCCTGCTTGCGGCGCAACTGCACCGTCGCCTGGAAGTGCAGCTTCTCCTGCGGCGGCAGCCCTGGCTTCGCCAGTTGGCGGCGCGAGCGCAGCGTGCAGTGGGCGATCAGGTCATCGCCCGCACTCTCGCCGGCGTTGGCTGCCGGCTGCACCCAGGCTTGCAGATAAAGCGTTTGCGGCTCCAGGCGATAAAACTTAAATGGATTCAGGAATTGCACGTTTTCCACGGCGACGACGTCATAGTCCGGCGCCAGGACGGTTGCCAGTTCCGCCAGCGTCTCCGTACCCATCACGCCCGGCAGCAGCGGCGTCCCTTCCAACGCATGGTCATACAGGAACGGCTGCGCCTGCGGATCGAGCGTGGTTTCCACTTCCAGCCCGCCATACAGCCGCGCGGCCTTGACTTCGCCGATCATCAACAGCGGCGGCTGCCGTTCGGCTAACGCCTGCGCCGCCCGCGCCGCGTCCAGTCCGCCTGTGTGCGGCTCCCATTCAGCCATCATCAACCCCATGTCGCCGGCGACTACGATTTCGCCTTTGAAACCGCCATACGTCAATTCGCGGCGCACGGTGGGCACGCCCGCTTCGGGGGGGAGCATGGAAATGCCGGCAGCTTCCATAATCTTGGGAATGGAGCCGCGCGTGGCCATGCCGATGCCGCCCCAGGCGGTCCAGTCAATGACAATGCCGCGCGTTTCTGGTCGCCACTGGCGCATACTGCTCGTAATCTTACACAGCAAATCATTGGCGGCGCTGTAATCTGTCTGCCCGCTGTTGCCAAACCGCCCGGCCACCGAACTGAAGGCTACCGTCGCCCCAATGGGCATGTCGGCGGCGGCGTGCAGCAGGCTGAAGAAGCCGTCCGCCTTCACATCAAACACCAGGTTGAACTGCGCCGCGTCTTTGTCGTTCAGGGCGCGACTGATTTCCAGCCCGCCCGCGTGAACCATCACGTCCAGTCGCCCATGCCGCTGCCGGATTTCCGCCATGACGGCGGCTACGGCGTCGTACTCCAGCAGGTTGACGCAGCGGTAATAGGCTGCGCCGCCGGCGGCTTGCACGGCTTCAATTGCCCGCAGCGCCGCCTCCGCCCGTTCAATGCCCATCAGCTTTTTGTCAATGATAGCCGGCGTGGGCCGTTCGCCCGCCGCCCGCATTTGGGCGATCAGGTCTTGCTTCAACGCCTCTTTGTCGCGGCGGAACAGGGCAATTTGCGCGTCGTGCGCGTCTGGTTCTGGCGTCAGGTCGAGCAGGTAAAAGCTGCCGCCGCGGCTGTGGGCTGCCAGGTCGGCAATGATGGCGCTGGTGATGCCGCCAGCCGCGCCTGTGACCAGAAAGACGGAATGCGCGTCCAGGGTCAGACCCGGCTGCCCATCCTGGGCTGGCTGCTCCACCAGGGTAACGGTATAGCGCTGGTCGCGGTAATAACCCACTTCCACCACGCCTGGGTCGGTTAAGGTCTCTTCAATGAGGGCGTCGGCGGGTTGGGCGGTTTTGCGGTTGGTTTCAAAGTCTACGGCTTTGACCAGCACGTCGCCCCTTTCGCGTTTGTACGCTTTGGTGAAGCCGGTCACTGCGCCGCCCAACGGCGCGGACGCGCCCGCTGCGCCGTAGCCATGCAGCCCGCCCAGGCGGGTGGCGGCAATCAGGAAGTTGCCTGGCCCGCTTACTGTTTCGTACAGGGCGCGCATGGCGGCGTACAGGTTCTTGACCCGCTGCTGGTTCAGGTCGCGCCATTCGGCAAACGTCATCTCCGTCAGCGCCGGTTCCACGTCCAGCGCCGGCAGCCAGTAAACGCCTTGCACCGCTCCTTCCGCCAGCCATGTCTCCACCTGCGCCGTGATGTCGGCGGCGCTGGCAGTGGCTTCTAAAGCCAGCACGGTTACGCCCCGTTTTTGCAGGCGACTGATTAGCGCCTTGCCCACGCCGCCCGGACTCTTTCCGGCGCTGTCCAGCGCCACAATGATGCGGCTGTTGGCGTCCAGGGTGACGCCTGTTGGTTTACACCAGGCGAGGGGGGGGCGTAATGCCGGCACAGGCACGCGCCGCGGCACGCTGTCCGCATCCGCCAGCGT
>CAYQYJ010000294.1:0-5234 GCA_964421605.1 uncultured Ardenticatenaceae bacterium
ATGTACTCCTTGCGCAGGCATTGACAAAAGGCCAGGGCTTCCTACAATTTGTTGTAGTGGGTCATGATGACCCTCGGGTTTGTTAGCTACAAACGGTACGGGAGAAAGGAGATTCCCCTGATGAAAATTGTCGTTTATATCGTAGCCGTGCTGTTGGGATTTTTGGGGCTGATGTTTGTCATTGGCGCGCAGGGGCAGGCCATTCGCTTTGTGGTGGGCGGCGTTTTGTTGGTGGCGGCAGGGGTAGTCATTTACCTGACGCGCATGCAGCCGCAGGTGACGCAAACGACCAATGTGCAGCAGATTGACCTGAGCGGGGATGTGAACCTGGAGAGGTTGAAGTGCCAGAACTGCAGCGCCCCCCTGGACAAAAACTCCATTGAAGTCAAGGCGGGCGCAATTTTTGTACACTGCCCCTACTGTGACACCAGTTACCAGATCGAGGAGGCCCCCAAATGGTAGCCATGCCCACCGCCCTCTGGCAGCGCGCCCGCAGTTGGCTGGCGCCGCTGCCGGCATTCTCCCCCCCTCCCCCTGGCTTACGCACCTACCGCCTGCAGCGGCGCAACGAACACGACCACCTGGACACCCGTCGCCTCCACTTTCGCGTGGAATCGGACGGCTCTGGCGTCCTGTTCATTGACGTCACCGACGTCATCCACCTTAACCCCACCGCTGCCCTCATGGTCTACCTGGCGCTGGAAGACGTGCCCCAACCCCAGGCGCGGCAGCAACTGCGCGCCCAATACCACAGCGTCAGCCGCGCCCAACTGGATGCCGAACTGCGGCAAATGTACGACCTGGTGCACAACCTGCGCCGCCTGGACAACGGCTGCCCCACCTGCGCCCTGGGGGAAGCGCCGCGCACAGCCCTCTTCAGCACGCCCGTCCACGCCCCGTACAAAGTAGACCTGGCTCTGACCTACGGCTGCAACAACGCCTGCGCCCACTGCTACAACGAGCCTGATCGGTATGAGATGCCCTCCCTGCCCAAAGAATCCTGGTTTCAGGTGATTGATCGGCTGCACGCGGCGGGCGTGCCCCATTTAATTTTGACGGGCGGCGAAGCCACGCTGCACCCGGATTTGCCCGCCATCATCGCCTACGCCGACCAGTTGGGCCACATCGTCGGCCTGAACACCAACGGGCGGCGCATTGCCCACCAGCCATACATGCAAACCCTGGCAGACGCTGGACTGAACCATCTGCAAGTGACGTTAGGCTCCTCTCGCCCCGAAGTCCACGACCAGATGATGGCTGCCAAATCCTTCCACCAGACGGTGCGCGGCATTCAAAACGCTCTGGACAGCCGCGTCCACGTCATCACCAACACCACGTTAATGCGCGCCAACATGGGGCACGCAGAGGAGATTATTGACTTCCTCTACGACCTGGGCATCCGCACCTTTGCCATGAACGGCATGATTTACAGCGGCGGCGGCTTTGCCCATCCCAGCGCTATTTTTGAAGAGGAAATGCCCGCCCTCCTCATCCGCGTGCGCGACCATGCCGCCGAATTAGGGATGCGCTTCCTCTGGTACACCCCCACTGAATATTGCCGCATGTCCCCCGTGGAACTGGAAATTGGCGCCAAACGCTGCAACGCAGGCGAATACTCCATGTGCATCGAGCCCAACGGGGACGTGCTGCCGTGCCAATCTTATTATGTGAGCGCCGGCAACATCCTGCGCGACCCCTGGGAAACCATCTGGGACAGCCACCTCTTCCGCACCTTCCGCGACCGCGAACAAGACCCGCGCTGGGCGGGTCTGCCCGAAAAATGCTGGGAATGCCCCGACCTGCCCCTGTGCGGCGGCGGCTGCCGCATTGAACGCGAAGCCCGCGACGGCAACCGCGTGGCTGACGGCGGCGGCTGCTCTGGCTGTAGCAGCGGCGGCTGTAGTACAACTGGCGGCTGCGGCACAAACACCTCCCACCTGGTCGGTTTGCACACCGCCGGCTTCATTCCCACCGACCACATGACGCGCGCCGACGTGCGCGGCCACGGCGAAATGCCCCAACTCATTCCCCTCAGCCACATTACGTTCTCCGAAGCCGTCCCCGCCTACACCGTCAAACCCGCCGTCATCCCCCTCACCCACGTTACATCTGACAAAAAATGACCACTCATTTTCTTCCTTTTCCCTTCTCCCTTCTTCCTTCCCCGGAGTGAACGCCATGACGACAGGCTTACTGGACAAACTATTCACCCTTCGCCGCCCCCAGCCGCCCGCGCCTGTTCCCCCTGGCCTGTATCACACGCTGCGCGAAGCAGACGGGCAGATCACGCGCCTCCATTTGCGCGTGGAACCCGACGGCAGCGGCATGTTAATCGCCAACGCCGCCGCCGCCGCCCGCCTCTCCCCCGTGGGTGTGGTCATTGCCAAAAGGCTGCTGGACAACCGGCCCGAACTGGACATCTTGCACGAGTTGCAGGACCGCTTCCACGACAACCCAGCCGCTCGTCTGGAGTATGACCTGGCTCAGGTGAAACTGCTACTGCGCGACCTGGCGCAGCCGGGCGACCGCTTTCCCGTGTTTAACCTGGAGGACGCCGCCGTGCTGCCCGGTCAGGCGTCGCTAATAGCCCCCCTGGAGGCCAGCGTCCCCCTGGCTGCGCCCGAAAAGATGGCGCCGATTCTGTCCCGCTTGTGGGACGTGGGTATCCCGCATGTGACAATTTTGACGCCCGTAAACCCCAACCCGCTGCACCTGGTGCGCGCCGTGGAACGGGCTGAAGACCTGGGCTTGATTTGCGGCGTCAGCGGGCGGGCCAGCGACCTGAGCGTGGGCACCCTGTTAGACGACCTGGCGCTGGCCGGGTTGGATCATGTGACCGTTTTTTATGCGTCGGCTCATGCCGCCGTGCATGACGCCCTCCTGGGCAGTGGCGACCATGCGGCAGCGGAACTGCTTTTCCGCCGCACGCAGATGCTAGAAATGGCTGACGTGGGGCTGGCGCCTTTAGTCGCGTCTACCATTGACCATCTGGAAGCCACGCTAAATGCTTTGCTGGCGCTGCACGTAACGAACGTCTCTTTCTTTGCCATAGCCGCCGCTGCCGTGGACGAGCAGGATGGGGCTATCCCCGCGCCAGCAATGCGCCAGGTAGCGGCGCAGGTGGAGGAGGAAGCGGAGGAAGCGCGCGTGGCTTATCTATGGCTGCCGCCCGTGCAGCGCGATCCCGACCTGACGTTGGCGCAGCAGGTGCAGCAAGGCCCGCGCTGCGCCGGGGATGTGGCGGTGCGGATTGAAGTGGATGGGTTGGTTATGCCGGCACGCGGGCCGGCAGTTAGTGCCGGCAATCTGCTGCACAACTCCTGGGAAGCCATCTGGGATCATCCCGCCTTTCGCCGCTATCGGGGGCGGGTAGAAGCCCCGACTCGCTGCCAGATGTGCCCCGGTCTGGCTATCTGCGCCGCCGACTGCCCCGCCGAACCTGCTGGTTGGGCGACAAAGGGAAGAAGGTAGAAGGAAGAGGGAAGAAGGTAGAAAGCTATGTTTGATTTAAATCGCTTTGAAAAAATCAGCCGCCCCCTGGCGCTGTTATTGGCTGCCTGTCTGCTGGTGCTGTTGGTTACGCCTGCCGCTGCCCAGGATTATCTCTTTTCTGTACCCGACCTGGAGATGCAGGTGTTTGTGCAGCGAGACGCCTCGGCGCGTATTGTCTACGACATCACCTTCCAAAACAGCGCGGGCGGGCACGTGGTTGACATTGTAGACATCGGTATGCCCACCAATGATTATGACATTGGCAACATGTCCGCCTCAGTGAGCGGCGTGGCTGTGACCGACATTCGCCCGTCGGAACTTGTCAGCCAGGCTGTGGAGATTCACCTGGGGCGCTTCGCCATTTCGCCATCGGGCACAGGCGTGCTGCACTTTGAATTTACCATCCCCAACTTCGTTTACCAGGACGTGACGAATAAAGAACTGGCTTCGCTGCAAATCTCGCCCACCTGGTTTGATGGTCAATTGGTGCAGGGGACGACAGATATAAAAATCGCCATTCATTTGCCCGAAGGGGTGAACCCGGACGAGATGCTCTACCAGGATGTACCCTTCACCCAAAAGGCGTTGTTTGAGGGGCGGGCTGTGGCTTTTTGGGAGTTTCCCGAGGCGCGTTTGACGGGGCCCAACCGCGTGGGCGTTTCTTTCTCGCAGACGGTGATGGAGCGCGTGATTGAGCAGTCGGTTTTTGACCTGGCCATTAACTGGTTTGTAGGGAATCCGGGGGTGCGGGTGGTTGCCGGCATTCTCGGCGTCGCCCTCTTTTCTTTCCTCTTTTTCCGCTTTTCCGGCGGCACCGGCTTGAGCCTCTGGTTCTTGCTCACTGGCGGTCTTATCCTGCTCTACGTGAACAGCCCCGGTCTGCACATGCTCAGCTTCATCCCCCTGATCGCTCTCGTTTTTGTCAATGAGCGTGGTTTGAAGCAGCGCAAAAGCAAATACCTGCCCCCCATTGTCAGCGTCGAAGGCGGCGGCATTAAGCGCGGCTTGACCGCCGCCGAGGCTGCCGCCCTGTTAGAGATGCCCCTCAACAAAGTGCTCACCCTTGTTCTTTTTGGCATGCTCAAAAAGGGCGTGGTTCGGCAAGTCGAGGCCACCCCGCTCAAGCTGGAAATCAACGAACCCTTTCGCGCTGCCCTGCCCACTACCAAAAAGGAAAAACAGCAGGCGCGGCGACAAGCGGCGCAAGACGCCGGGCTGGTGCTGCACAAATATGAACACCCGTTCCTGGAGGCGCTAGAGGAAAACCCCAACAAGCCTGTGCCCCAAATCAACTTCGGCAAGGCGATGAATGCGTTTTTAGAAACCGTCGCCGCCCGCCTGAAAGGGTTCAATCTGGAAGAAACCCGCGACTATTACCGCCGCATTGTGGATCGAGCCATCACCGAAGCCAAAAGCATTGGCGACTTGCCCGAATTCGAGAAAACAGTAGATCGCAACCTGGAATGGATTCTCATGTCCGAGGAGTATCCCACCGTTTTTGCCCGCCCCAGCTACACCTACTTTCCCCATTGGATCCGCCCCACCTCCTCTGGCGGCGGCGTCTCATTGGGCGGCGGCAAGGGATCTGGGCCGGCGTCTGTGCCCAGTTTGGGAGACGTGGGCGCGGGTTTTGCCGGCTGGGCGGAAACCACGATGGGCACGCTGGCTGGCGCCATCTTGCCGGGCAGCGTTAAAGCCGGCGGCGGCTATGTCAACCTCAGCGGCGTAGACAAGGTGACGGG
>CAYQYJ010000295.1:0-3959 GCA_964421605.1 uncultured Ardenticatenaceae bacterium
GGGGCGGTTCCCACCATTTTTTGGGCCAATTTGGGGCCCCCCCCCCCCCAAACATCCCCCGGCGCCGATGCCTTTTGTCCGTTTTGTGAAACCGATATGCGGTCGAAGAAATTGCCACGATTTACGGGGGTGATACCGCGTATGGTATACGCCCTTTTTTGGGGGGGAATGGGAAGCGGGGGTGTGGGGGGAGAGGGCAGGTTTGAAACCTGCTCCTACAGAGGGGCGGGCAAGCCCTTTTTGTAATCTACAAAGCGGTAGCCTGTGCCGCGCTCGGTCAGGATGTATTGGGGATTGGTCGGGTCTTTTTCGATTTTCTTGCGCAGGTAGTTGATGTACAGGCGCAGGTAGTGGGTTTCGTCGCGGTATTCATAGCCCCACACTTTTTGCAGCAATGTTTCGTGGGGCACCACCCAGCCAGCGTTTTGAATGAGGTGGCTGAGCAGGCGGTATTCGGTGGGACGCAGGTCAATGCGTTCGCCATCCACAATCACCTCATGGCGGTTGAAGTCTATAGACAGGCGATCATCAATGCGCAGGACGGTACGCGGCGGCGGCGCGGGCCAACTGGCGCGGCGCAGCACGGCGTTGACGCGGCTGTTTAGTTCGCGCGGGCTGAACGGTTTGGTGACGTAATCGTCCGCCCCCAATTCTAACCCATGAACGCGGTCTTCTTCGTCTTCTTTGACGGTGAGCAGGATAACGGGCACGGTGGAGATTTCGCGCAGCATCCGCAGGGTTTCAAAGCCATCCAGTTCGGGCATCATCACGTCCATGATGATCAGGTCGGGCACGTGCTGGCGCGTCTGTTCCAGCGCTTGCAAGCCATTGCTGGCTTCAATGACCTGATACCCTTCTAGCTCCAGGTTCATGCGAATGAAGCGGATCATGCGCCGTTCGTCATCTACGACGAGGATCAGGCGGGGGGCTGTTACTTCCAGGGAGTCGGGGATTTGTTCTACCATCAGGTTATTTACGGTCAGTTAATAAGCTATTCACGGACAAAGCCCAGGACTTCTTCAGCGCCGGCTGCCGGCATAATCTGCACAAAGTTTATGCGATGCCAGGGAATCAGCAGCGTGGTTACGTCTTCCTCCACATAATGCAGTTCCTTGCCATCACGACGGCGCGGATTGTGCAGCAAAATAAACTGGGCATTGGGAACAGGCATAGCCTCCAACTCGGCGGCTATAGGCTCTTCATTGACCACGTGGATGACAACGGCAATACTCATTATCTAATAACTCAACCAATAAAAATGTGCGTCAATAGGTGACCAAAGCGAATTTCATCGCCTGAGCGTAGCAGATAGGGCTGATCAGGCGTAAGACGATGACTGTTCAGCATGGTGCCATTTGTGCTGTGCATATCAGTCAGCGTTGCCCCCATCTGCGTAAAGCGAATGATCGCGTGCAGCCGCGAAACGCCGAGGCGCGCCCCGCCATCAGGCGTCAAGTCCAGGGTCGGCTCAACGCCTTGGGCCAGGTCTTTGCGCCCCACCTCTACTTCATGCACGTTCGCCAGCTTCACCTGTCGCCCGCTGCCGGGGATGAAGAAGGTGATGGTCATCGGCTGCACCGCAGGTTCTAAACTTTGTCCCTGCAGGGAGGTAGGCGGCGGCGGGGCCATCTCATCAGTGAAGGGCAAGACGGCTGTACCTTGCCGCCCTTGCGCCAACAAAGAAGCGCCGCATTCGCCGCAAAACAAAGCGCCGTCAAATTGTGAAGAGCCGCATTCCTGACACTTAATCATCGTGATTCAACGTTAATGTTTTGGTGAGCAGCGCCCGCGTGCCAAATCGCAACCGTTTGCGCCCATCCAGGGACAACGCGCCCAACGTGGCTAACCGTTCCGTCTCTATCTGCGCCTGTTCAGCCAACTGGGTATAGCCCGATTCCAGCAAACGGGTGGTCAATCGCTGCATGCGCGTGGTAGCGGTCTCCAACTGTCCCGCTTCGATTTCCTGCCACGCTTTTTCATTAAGGCGATAAAGATTGAGGACGCGCACCGCCTCTACCAGCGCCAGCGACGGAGAGACGGGCGGGGGATCGGCGACGATGCGCAGCGACAGGCGCTGCACCATAGCATGGTTGGCGACTCCCTCCGCCGGGATGTCGGCGTGAAAAACAAAGGGGATGTCCAGTGTGTTGCCGGCAAGGAGCGGTTCGATAGCTAACTCCAGGACAAATACCAACGGCGCGCGCACTTCCACGGTCCCCAGATTGACGTCGCCTGGCGGGCTGCTAATCAGCGGCTGGGCAAACGGTTTGAATTTTAAGCCATATTGCAGCCGCACGCCTGCCGGCAGTTCACTGGCTAACAGGCGCAAGTTATGGGCATAGACTGCGCCCAGGCTCTGGATACGCTGTTGCAAAAAGCTGACAATTTGCGCCGCGGATTCGACGTAAACGGATTGACCGCCGGAGGGGGCAACGAGACGATCGAGAAATTGATCGTTCCATTCCGCGCCCAGACCAAAGCCGCTGATGCCAATGCCGGCATCCGCCGCCTGCTGCGCCAACTGCAAGCAAGCGTTCTCATCGCCATACGTCTGTCCATCCGTCAACAAAATAATGTGGTTGAGGTGCTGCGCCAGGTCTGCTTTGCGCATTTCGCGCATAGCTGCATTTAAGCCCTGGAAAATCTCTGTGCCGCCGAAAGCCACAATGCTGCGCAGACGCGCCAACGCCGCCTCCTTATTGCGTACATGGCTGGCAGGCAACGCTACTTCAGCCCTGTCACTAAAAGCAATCACCGACAGCACATCGTCTGTGGACAACTGCTCCACCAACAGCGCGGCGGCAGCCTTCACCCGCTCCAACCGCTCCCCCTGCATGGAAGTAGAGCGATCAATCACCAGCCCTATATTGAGCGGCATCTGGGAAAGTCGAAATTGCTCTGGCGGGGTAACGTGCACCAGCGCATATAAAAGCTGCGCTGTTGGCCGTGCGCCCAGCGTGTCTCGCGTTGCCTGAATATCGAAAGTTAACATTTTTGGCGCTCAGGAATTCGTCTTTTCAGCAAGAAGCCAATGGGAACTACCTGGCTATTGGGATTTTGGGATTTCACCGCCAAGACGCAAAGATCGCAAAGAAAATAACCTGCGCATCCTTTGCCAGACTCTCTCTGGCAGCGCGTCGGGCCCGAAAAAATCAAAAGGCAAAAGCCACTACCACCGCCGTGATATTATCGTGGCCGCCATGCAGCAGCGCCTGGGTCACCAGGTGGTCGGCTTTCTCTTCTAGCGACAGCGCGGCGTCGTCCAGAATGTCCACCAACATGGTTTCGGGCAGGACACCCCACAAGCCGTCGCTGCACAACAGCAGCTTTCCTTCCAGCGGTAAAGCCAATGTAGAAACGTCCACTTCCAACTCACCGCCCTGCCCCACAGCGCGATACAAAACATTGCGCTGCGGATGCACCGCCGCTGCCTCAGGCGTCAATTGGCCCGCATCTTGCAGCCGCTGCACGTAAGAATGATCCGTGGTTAACAACTGCAACTGGCGGTCGCGCAGCAAATAAGCGCGGCTGTCGCCCACGTGCGCCAGGTAGAGCCGCCGCCCCAGGATAACGGCAGCCGTCAGCGTCGTGCCTGTGTCTTTGTACGGGTTGGGGTTATGAATTTCCTGGTTAGCCTGCTGCACCGCTTCCAGCATAATTTCCTGCACCGGGCGCTGGTCAGCGTTCTCTTTTTCTTGCAGCAAGGGAAGATAAATTTGCTGCAACAGATCGGCGGCTACCAGGCGCGAGGCGCGTCTGCTGGCTTCGTGGCCGGCAAAATGGCCGCCCATGCCATCGGCGACAATGTACAGTCCAAACGGCAGCAGGGGAAACTGCCCACCAGCGGCGCTGTTGAAAACGAGGGCAGAGTCCTCATTGCGCAGGCGCACCGCGCCCACGTGGCAGCGCTGCACAGCCTGTACCGCAGGGGCGCGACCAGGCGCGGCGGGTCCCGCCAG
>CAYQYJ010000295.1:4059-5231 GCA_964421605.1 uncultured Ardenticatenaceae bacterium
GGTCCCGCCAGGGGCGTGGTGGGCGCCAATTCGTCAGTCAGCGGCTGCAGCGGCGCTGTGCCTGCCAACTCATCTATCTCCTCGCCCGGCATCTGTTCGTCCACGATGGTAGACAGCGGCAAGGTTAAATCTTCCTGTGGGGGAGACACAGCCGCGCTGCTGGGAACGGTTTGGGTTCCATCGAAAGGCGCATTGTTCGCGCTGGCAGCAGCTTCTTTTTTGTTTGTTTTGTTATTCATAAAAAGCCTGTGAATCAGGTTGCGCACAAAAATGCCTTTGCGTCCGGCGCGAGCGCGATCTGGGGTCAGACGGGCAGCGCATACAGGTGGTGATCGGCTGAGCCAATGTACAGGATGCCGCTGCCGGCAGCAATGGTGGGCGAAGAGATGACATAGCCGCCTGTTTCAAAGCGCCAACGCAAATCTCCTTTCTTCAGGTTGAGGCAGTAGACATTGCCATCCGTGGAGCCAAAATAGACGGCGTCTTGCCAGACGGCAGGAGAAGAGGAAACCTGCCCTTCCGTCTGGAAAGCCCAGAGTTTGCGCCCAGAGAAAATGTCAATGGCGTACAAATGGCCGTCGGCGGAGCCAATGTAGAGGACGCCTTCGTGGACGGCAGGGGAGGAGATGACGGGGCGATTGGTGCGGAAGCGCCAGATGGGCCAGCCAGAGTTGGCGTCCAGGGCGTAGACGGTGCTGTCCAGGGAGCCAATGAAAACCATTTCTTCAGCCAGGCAGGGGGTGGAGGTGACGGCGCGTTTAGCCTGGAACTGCCAGCGGGTTTTGCCGGCAAGGTCCAGACAAAAAACAGCGCCGGCTTCTGTGCCATAAAAGACGTGTTCATCGCCAATGTAGGGCGAGGAGCGGACCGCGCCGGCAGCCGAGGATTTCCAGGCAAGACGCCCACTGGCGACGTTAACGGCGTATAGGTTGCCATCGTCGGAGCCAAAGAAAACGTGGTCAAAACGAGCCTTAGGGGAGGAGTAGATGGGCCCGCCGGCGGTAAACTGCCAGTGAACGCGCCCGCTGTTTATTTGCAGGCAGTACAGGCGTCTGTCTGCCGAGCCAATAAAGACATAATCGCCGTAGGCAGCGGGCATGCCGGCAATGCCATCCGAAGCCGGAAATTTCCACACAAACTGTCCATCGGCAGCCGTCAGCGCGTACAGGTTG
>CAYQYJ010000296.1:0-2005 GCA_964421605.1 uncultured Ardenticatenaceae bacterium
CGTCTGATGCGTGCGATCCAAATTAGAAAGTTGCGGTACTAGTGTCCTAGTGTTTCGTAGCGGCGGGAGGTGTTGAAGATGCCGGTGGGGGTTGTGAGGCCGGTTAGTTCGGCTACGAGGGCGAAGGTGTGGGCGTTGTAGACGCGGACGAGCGCGCCTTCCCAGTCGCTGATGTAGACAAACTGGCCGTCATGGGTCAGTTCGGGGTGCAGGGTCATCAGGCCGTCGGTGATGACATGGGTGACGGTGAAGGTTTCTTTGTCAATGGCGTAGATGCGGTTGGGCGGCTGCCCGGACATGGTGTCAGCCCAGACGTAGGGGTTTTGCTGGTGAGCGCGGATGAACAGGCCGGGGCCGCTGGTGGGTATTTGGGCAGCGATCTGGTTGTCGGCCAGGTCCCAGATAGTAACCAACCCTTCGCCGGCGTGGACGGTTGCGCCGTATTCCGCGCCATTGGCTGCCCAGACGGCGCCGGAGCCAGGATGGGGCGTGTCGCCTGTTTCGATCTGGGTGATGAGGGTCCAATTGGCGACGTCAATGACGGCCATCCAGTTATCTTCCTGGGAAGCCAGGTAAAAGCGGCTGTTGTCGGGACTGAGAAAGCCGTCGTGCAAAATACGCCCGACGTTTGCCAGTGTGGTAATGGGAAAGTCTGGCTGGCTGTAATCAATGCGCCACACCTGGCCTGCTTCTTTGAGGGCGATGATGAAGTAGGGACCAACCAGGCTGGGGGCGACGTCGCTGGTGATGGCAACGCGGGATTTAACCCATTGCCCATCGGGATCATAGCCTTCGGTGTCTATGAGTTTGAGGGGCTGCAAGGTGTGGGCGTCCAGGATGACGGCGGTGTAGGGGGCGTAGTTGCCGGCAATCAGATAATGCCCATCATCCGAAATAGCCAGCCCGCGCGAGTCCAGGCCAACGCGCACTTTGGTGACAGCCTGAAGGGTGTACAGGTCAATCTTGAACAGCCAGCCGTCGCGGCCAATGTTGTACGCCCAGCGATCGGTGGTGGGATCGAAGGCGTAACCGTGCGCCTGGTGACTGGCGGCGACGCGCCCCATCAGGGTGTGGGTGTCGCCGTCAAAAACGGCGATGCTTTGGGCTTCGCGTTCGGTGACCAGCATCAAGTTGTCCAGGTTGCCCGTGTGGGTGGGGGTGGGAGGAAGGGCGTCTTCGGCAATGAGTATGGTATGGCTGGCGGCTATGTCGTCCAGACTCCATTGGAGGTTGACGTCTTCTGGTTCGGTGCGCAAGAGTCCCAAGAGCAGCCAGATTTCTTCGTCGCGCACGCCTAATTCGCCCCAGGCGGGCATGAAGGTGCCAGGGCGACCGTATTTGATGGTATCGAAGTAGAAGGCGTCGTTTTGGGTAAGCGCGCCAGGCAGCAGGGCGGGGCCAATGCCGCCGGCTCGCTCTGGGCCATGGCAACTACTGCAGGAGTCGGCGTACATTTCGGCGGCGGTGCGCCCATCAAACCAGTCGGCGGGGCCGTTGGCAGAGACGACTAATGCGCCTTCGCTGGCGGGGTTGGCGGCGGTGGTATAGGGGTAGATGCCGGCAGTTTGCGCCTGCCAGGTAAACAAACCGCCCGGTGGGAGTTCCGGCGAAGTGAAAGCGTCCTGGTTGGCGGCAATGATGTGGGGAGTGTTTTCGCCATTTTTCCAGGTAACGGCGTCGCCTGTGCTGATAGCCAGGACGTGGGGGGTGAAGGCGGCGTCGTTGAGGAGAATATCGTAGTTTTGGGAAGAGAGGAGCAGGGGGAGGAGGATGGTGTGGTCAGGGTTGGCTTGTAGCTGGTGGGTGAGGAGGAGGAGGGCGAACCCTAGAAGAGCCAGGCTTTTTTGTAGGGTGGTGATAGCGGGCAGTTTTTTGGTCATGTTTGAGAATGGGACGGTGATTCGACTTAATCGTGGTGGGTGTCAGCCCCGCCGCCGGCGGGGCGGTCACCCCCATTTTTTGCAAATTTTTTGGCAGACCCCCCCCAAAAATCCCCGCCCGGGGG
>CAYQYJ010000296.1:2015-5155 GCA_964421605.1 uncultured Ardenticatenaceae bacterium
GGCTGACACCCATTTTATGGACAATTTTGGGCGCAGACGCGCCCAAAGTTGCCCGGCAGGGGGGCGATTTGGGAAAATCGCCCTCCCCCCGATTTTGGAAAATCGGGGTACAACGGAAATGGCGCGCTGGCATTCTGGCTGGCAAGAAGCCGGCTGGAAGCCGGCGCTACGTGTTGAGTATATTGTGGCAGAAAGGGGTGGGGAAGTCTTTGCAGAAACGCAAAGAGCAATTACTCACCGCGAAGACGCAAAGGGCGCGAAGCGTTGTTGGCTTTGTCGTGATCTTTGCATCTGTGAGATTGGTTCAATCTGGGAGATTGAACCAATCGGCGGGGGGTTAGCCGCCGATTTCGGACATGACGCGGTTGAGGGGGATGACGTTTTGGGAGAGGCCGTGGCCCCAGGGTTTCCACCAGATGGCTTCGGTGAGCATGGTTTTTAGTTCGGCGTCGGATGCGCCCTGGCGCAAGGGGGTCATGAGGTCAAATTCTTGTTCGCGCAGCAGGCAAAGGCGGAGCTTGCCGTCGGCGGTGAGGCGGGCGCGGGTACAGGCGGCGCAGAAGGGGGCGGTGACGGAGCTAATGAAGCCAAGCGTGCCCAGGCCTTCGTCCAGGCGGTAGATGCGGGCTTCGCCGTCCAGTTCGCCGTCGTTGACTAAGGTGAGGGGCCCCAGGGCGGCGGTTATGGTGGCGCGTAGTTCGGCTTCGGAGACGACGCCAGCCTGTTGGAAATCGGCGACGTCGCCAAAGGGCATCATTTCGATGAAGCGCACCTGCCAGGGTTTGAAGAGGGTGAGGCGGGCCAGGTCTACGACGTCTTCTTTGTCGTTGTAGTTGCGGACGACGACGGCATTGAGTTTGACTTGCAGCCCAACGCGCTCGGCGGCGGCAATGCCGGCCCAGACATCTTGCACGTCGCCCCAGCGGGTGACTTTGCGGAATTTTTGGGGGTCAAGGCTGTCAATGCTGACGTTGACGCGCTGAAGGCCGGCGGCGGCGAGGGGTTCAGCCAGTTGTTCGAGCAGGACGCCGTTGGTGGTCATGGCGACGGTGCGGACGCCGGGGGTGTGGGCGATGCCGTGGACTAACTGTACCAGGTTGGCGCGGACGGTGGGTTCCCCGCCAGTGAGACGGAATTTGTGGAAGCCCATGCCGGCAAAAATGCCCACCAGTCGCAAAATCTCGTCGTCTTGCAGCAGTTCGTGGCGGGGGCGAAAGGTCATGTCTTCGGGCATGCAGTAGACGCAGCGCAGGTTGCACTTGTCTGTCAGGGAGATACGGAGATAGTTTATGTGGCGACCGAAGCGATCCTGGGTCATAGAATACCTATAAAGCGGCGCGGGGGTGCGCGGCACCGGCGCGTGTCGAATGTTAGCTGTATTGTACAATGGTAATCTATCCTGGTTAAGGTTCAAAGTCAAAGGTTTTTATCATTTTTTTCAATTTTATTAACAAAATGTGGGACGTGGGGGATGGGCGTATGCAATACGCCCCTACGGCGTCTTTTATTCGTAGGTTGGGTATCTACTGATCTGGCGATGGGGGAGTATAATAGGGGGTGGATTGTGGGAGGTGGAAGGGTGGGCGAGGCCCCCCATCCCCCAACCCCTTTCCCTGGCGAGTGGATGGGCAAACTGATTGGGATTTAAGGGTGTAATTTGGGAAACAGGCGTAAGGCGTAGCCTCTCTTCCTCTAAAGGCGGAAGGGGGCTTTTGGAGAAGGCGAGGAGGGACAAACTAACAGTTTGTCCTACAGGGGGGGACGTATTTTGAGGAGGGAAGGTCGGGCAGGGATGCCCAACCTACTTGTTTTTAGGAGTTTGGTGTGGGTAAATTTTCGCAACGAACGGGAAGGCAGGCGATTCTGCCGGCATGGCTGAGCGTGGCGCTGACGAGCGCGTTTCTTTTTTCGGGCATTACGGTGTCTATTTTTGTTTTTCTGACGGCTGACGCCTTTTTGCATCGCCCATTGAATCCGGTGGTGGCGGCGGCGGAGGAGGTTGCCGGCATTGATTTGCGCCCGTTGGAGCAGGAGGGCCCGCTGCAAGTGCCTTCGCTGCCGCCTAACGAGCCAACGCCGACGCCGCTGCCGACGCAGTTGCCGTGGGGCGGTTCTGACCGGATTACGGTGCTGCTGATGGGGATTGACCGCCGTCCGGGCGATCCTTTTATCTCGCGCACGGATAGTATCATGTTGATTTCGTATAATCCGGCGACCAACCAGGCGTCTATTTTGTCTGTGCCGCGCGATTTGTATGTGGTGATCCCTGGCTATGGGCGCGACCGGATCAATACGGCGTTTGTGTATGGGGCGCGGGGTAATAACCCGGCGGCGGGGGCGGCGCTGTCTATGCAGACTATCACGTACAATCTGGGCGTGCCGATTGATCATTATATTCTGGTGGATTTTAATGCGGTGACGCAAACGGTGGATGCGCTGGGGGGGATAGATGTGAATGTGCCTTTTGATATTTACGACCCGACTTACCCGGATATGTATTATGGGTATGATCCGCTGTATATTCCGGCGGGATGGCAGCATATGAACGGGGAAGTGGCGCTGAAGTATGCGCGCACGCGGCATGTGGATAATGATTTTGGGCGGGCGCAGCGGCAGCAGCAGGTGGTGCTGGCGGTGCGCGATCGGATGTTGAGCCTGGGGGTGGGGGAATTGCTGCGGCAGGCGCCGTTTTTGTACCAGCAGGTGAGCGAGAGCGTGCGTACGGATTTGAGTCTGGATCAGATTGTGCGGCTGGCGAAGAGCGCGAGCGATGTGCCGGCAGAAAATATCCGCAGCGGGGTTTTGGATTATGAGTATGTGATTAGCTATACGACGGAAAGCGGGGCCAGTGTGTTGGTGCTGGTGAATGATAAGGCGGCGGCGTTGATTCAGTCGTTGTTTTTTGAGGAATGAGGATTTTTGCCACGAAGGTTTTTTTGCCACGAATGGCGCGAATTTGCACGAATTTTGGGTCTGGTTGGGATGGGTGAAGAATTGCCACGGGAATGAGGATTTTTGCCACGAGTGGCGCGAATTTGCGTGAAAGCGAGGAAGCAGGCTGGAAGCTTGCGCTACTGTGTTGTGGGGATAGGGTGGTGTGATGAATCGGGAAGCTTTCAAACAGCGGTTGAGTCAGGGGC
>CAYQYJ010000297.1:0-5150 GCA_964421605.1 uncultured Ardenticatenaceae bacterium
ATCTTGTCACTGGCTTCAATGCTCTGGAAACCACTAATAGAAGAGCCGTCAAAGCCTAAACCTTCGGCAAAAGCGGCGTCGGGATCAAAGGCTTCGATAGGCATGGAGAAGTGCTGCCACTGTCCAAACAGGTCAGTAAACTTTACGTCAACCATTTCGATGCCTTTATCTTTGACAAAAGCCATCACGTCAGTTGGGGTCTTCATAAACAAACATCTCCTTCGAAAAAACAGATAATCTCACGCGGAGACGCAGAGGGTGCGGAGACCTGTAGGACAAATTGTTAGTTTGTCCGCGCAAACTAACAGCTTGCGCTACAAATTTTCATCCATGATAGCTTCGACGTAAGCGGCTTGACTGAGCTCAGCCGAACCATGCGCCATGGCCCCTATTGTCTCCTTCAAAAGTTGAAAGCGCTGCCCCGGGCCAACAAGTGAAAACGCCCCACACGCCAGCTATATGAGTTGGCGCGGGGGCGTCGTGACCCTGAACAGTATCTTATTGACGGGCGGAAGTATAGCGAGACAGGAAATGGATGTCAAATCCTGTCACGCTCGCCCGTTAAAAGAAATGGAGCAATTGACGTTCTGGTAGAAGTTGAACTGCTGTTGGATAAGCGTTTACCAACCGCGGTCACCACCGCGGCTGCCGCCGCGGCGATCATCACGGCGATCGTCACGACGGTCATCCCGCCGCCCACCGCTGCTGCCGCCAGGACGACTGCTGCCGCCGCCAGGGCGACCACCGCCGCCAGGACGACCGCCGCCACCACCGGGGCGACCACCGCCGCCAGGACGGTCGCCGCCGCTGCGCGGTTCGCGCGGCTTGGCTTCGTTGACGGTGAGGGTGCGACCATCGAAATCTTTGCCGTTCATGCCGGCAATGGCGGCTTCGGCTTCAGATTGCACGGGCATTTCCACAAAACCAAACCCGCGCGACTGGCCTGTGTCCCGATCCAGAATAATTGTGGCCCGAACGACCGTTCCGAATGCTTCAAATGCATCTTGCAGCTCTTCTTGAGTCGTCTGCCGTGGCAAGTTTCCAACGTAAATATTCATCTTTTCCTCTCAATAATATAGATTGACGCTGCATCAATTCTGAAATCGGCTCCGCAGGATGCCAATTTACCCCGATGCCAACGAACAGCGACTCATTTTGGACTGGATAGGAGTCCATAATGGGGTCGAATCCAACAGTCTGCGCTGCGGCTGGAGATAAACCCAGCGTAAGCCCAGGCTGCAAAAAACAAATGGGGGGATTGGTGAGGCGACACATCTGGCAAGGGCGTATGAGTATAGGCCCCACAAACGGCGTCAACCCCATGAAAGCCCGTTGAGTTAAGCAAGTAATGACCTTTGCCCAGCACCCTAATGCGCATGACCGTGCGCCAGTTCCGCGGCGGTGGCGGCGCGCAATCCCACAATTTTGACGTCAAAAATCAAGGTTTCGCCAGCCAGTGGGTGGTTAAAATCCAGCATGACTCCATCTGCGCGCACTTCATCTACAAGGACGTCAAACAGTTCACCGGAATCTGCGTCGCGCATACGCAAACGCATTCCTCTGGTCAGGGTCATATCGTTGGGAAAGGCATCACGGGGGACAAGCTGGAATTCATCGGCGCTAAGCTCGCCATAACCATCAATGGGCTCGACTGTTACCTGTTTCTGATCCCCCACACGCATCCCATATAACGCCGCTTCCAGGCCAGGAATTATTTGACCACCCCCTTGCAGGAACTCGAGGGGACCGCGCGATTTAGAACTATCCACTTCCGCTCCATCATCCAGGCAGAGGGTGTAGTCCATGCGAACTACCATGCCATCATCCACGTAAAGCCTCTGACTATCCATTCTGTATTATCTCTGCGCACCTGTTCAAAGCAAGTTGTCGTTTAGAAGTTGAACCCGTTTGTGGACGATTTGTGACGACAAGGGAAAGCGACCGTTATAAAAAAACCCAGACTTGTTGTCTGGGTTGTTCAATTCAAAGGTAAAAGACGCGAAAATAACAACAATCAGAAACATACAGCAGATTTTCAATCCTGTCAAGCAAAATAATGCCGGCCAGCGCCGGAATGCCGGCACACCTTCTCAATCAACGCCACGGCGTGGTCGGCGCCGTTGTATTGGTGAAAGGCGTGGGCCAGGCGTTGGGCTTGCTGCTGGAAACAGGGTTCATTGAGCAGACGATCCAGGGCAGCGCGGAAGCGGGCGGGGGTGCAACGCCGTCGCGGTATGCTCAAGCCTACGCCAGCGCAGAGCACGCGCTGGGCATTGTCTAGCTGGTCAGATTCTGCCGGCACGACTAATAAAGGTACGCCGGCATTTAGGGCCGCCAGGACGGTCCCGGCGCCGCCGGTAGACACAGCCACGCGACAGCGCGGCAGTAGATGATCGTGGGGCAGCCAGCGCGCCAGGCGGATGTTCGATGGCAGCGGTTCTGGATGTACGTGGGTCAGGGGGCGGCAGCCGGCAACCAGCACCGCCTGGATGGGGCGGCCGGCAACGGCGGCAATAGTCGCCTGCAACAGTTGGGGGGTGTCCTTCATCCCCCCTTCGTTGGCGTAGACCAGGGGCCAATTGGGATGCAAATCTGCCAGACAGTCTGGCGGCATTCCATTGCTATGATAAAAGCCAATCTCGTCGTGATGGGGTTCCTCGTCTGGTTCGGTGTTCCAGATCAGGGGGCCAACGTAGTGGACGGATGCCGGCAAGTCACGGCGGTTATAGTCAAAATCGGGCACACTACGCACCAGGTAAAGCGGCAGCGCGCCCAGGTGAACGTTCAAGGGAACGCGCAGAGGGGGCAGCCCATACTGCTGGCGCATGGCGCTGGCAGCCTGCTGTAGTTGAGCCGCCAGACTTTGGCTGGCGCGCTGCGCCAACCGGTTGCGCAAACGTCCAGCCAGGCTGCTGCCGGCAGGCAGCCCTACGCCCCAGACGGGCGCATCGGGACCCGGAATCATGCAACCGGCGGCAAACGGGGCCATGATGACAGGAATCTGGTCGCGTTCGTGCAGGATCAGGGGAGCCCCAAGCATGGTAATATCGGTCAGAATGGCGTCGGGCTGCCAGCGGCGCAAGATGGGCTCCAGGTCTCGTATCTGGTCGGGAATGGTTTCCACCATCCAGGCGCGCAGCAGGGCAAAAAAGGCAAATGGTTTTTGCCAGTTCCAGCGGCGATTGTCCGGCGAAAGCCAGATGTCCACAATGGCTTCGTCGTTGTGGACAAAGGGAAAGCAGCGGAAGCTTTCATTTTCAATTGGGCGCTGAAAACGGGGACCGGTGTAAAAGGCGACTTCGTGCCCGCGCTGACGCAAGGCATGAGCAATGGCCATGTGGGGATGGATTTTGCCATGAAGGGGCCAATCCGTTATAAGGATGCGAGACATTGGCGTTAACTCCCAAGATAATGACTCCCCCTGGCCTTAATTGAGCGCCGGAGAGGGAACAAGGCTCTATGACTGGCAGCATCTCCAAAAAAAGTATATGTGGGTAGTCACCCTATACGCAAGGTAACTGTGTAAATTCTGAGCAATCAGGTAGTATGGCAGCAGTTAGGCACAACAACGTGCCGATGGTTCATTATGATACCCAAAATGCGTTTGTCAGGCGAGAAAACGCGTAGTTGCCAGATTACCTGTCTGTGGGCACAATGTGGCCTTTGTTCGGCGAGGTTCAAGCGACGTAGGGGATAAGATTGGCTATGTGGAGAGTTTTCGCCAGATTTTTGAGTTATGGTTGCGGATTGGCTGCCGGCATGATTCTGCTGCGCAAGCGGCAAGGGCGAGGCATGATTGCTGCAGCCATAGTTAACAGCTTCGCTGCGGCGCTGTCGCCGCTCACGCTCTACCTGGGATTGGCGGCAGCCGCTCTTGGCTGGCGGGGGCGGGACAGGCGAGCGGTGTGGTGGGGGTTGGGCGCTGCCGGCATGGCCTGGCAGCACATCCGTCGCGTCACCCAGCCGCACAATGGTCTGGCGGAGGCTTTTGGTCCCGATTGGGCTGACCGGATACCTGATGCCCAACAGGCGCGGATGCTGCGCCAACGCCGTCCGTGGTCGCCCCTGCCCGATCCGCCCGTGCGTTGGCAGCCAGATTTGACGCTGGGCATGGGCAGCAACGGACAACCGCTGCTGGCGGATTTGTGGCTGCCGTTGCCGGCTGTCGCAGGCAGCAGCCTGGGCCTGATCTATTTGCATGGCAGCGGCTGGAACTCCAGCAACAAAGATGTGGGCACGCGCCCGCTTTTCCGGTATCTGGCAAACCAGGGGCACGTCATTCTGGACGTGGCTTACTCACTGGCGCCGCAGACGCATCTGGCAGGCATGATGGCTGACGTAAAACGGGCCATAGTCTGGCTAAAAACAGAAGGGGCAGCCTATGGCGTCCATCCGCAGCATATTGTGCTCATGGGAGGGTCTGCGGGCGCGCATCTGGCGCTGCTGGCGGCTTACACGCCCAATGATCCCACCTGGCAGCCAGCCGAGATGACCGTAGATACCGCCGTCTGCGGCGTGATCTCGTTTTATGGCATTTCAGACCTGAACAGTCAGGATCGCCATTTACGCCAGCGCATGGCGCACCTGCCGCAGCAAGAGACGCCCGCAACGCAGCGGTTCAACCAACGTTGGTCCAAGATGGCTCCGCCAGCCGGACAGAGTTTTGTGGGGCCGGCGCGGCTGGTAGCCAACCTGGTGGGCGGGGAAGCCGCCGATATGCCAGAGGCTTACGCTGCCGGTTCGCCAATCAACCATGTGGGACGCCATTGCCCACCCACGCTGATTTTCCAGGGGGCGTTTGACCCATTTGTGCGCGTGGCGGATGCGGACCGATTGTATCAGGCGCTGCAGGCGGCAGACGCGCCAGCCGTGTATGTGGCTCTGCCGCAGACAAACCATGCCTTCGACTTGATTGCGCCGCGCTGGTCTCCGGCAGCCCGCGCCGCGCTCTATGACACGGAACGCTTCCTGGCAGCCGTGGCGATGGGGGGATGGGACCAGAGATTTCACCGCCAAACGTAAGGTAGTACTGCCCTTAATCGTGGTGGGTGTCAGCCCAGCCGGCGGCTGGGCTGACACCCATTTTTATGGGCAATTTTGCGCGTTTTGTGGAACCGATATGCGGTTGAAGAGATCGCCACGATTTACTG
>CAYQYJ010000298.1:0-5128 GCA_964421605.1 uncultured Ardenticatenaceae bacterium
ATAATATTCACCCGGCCCGCGCGCACCGCCGGATACCAGGCCGCCGCCAGCGCCAGCAGCAGCGCCAGGAAAAACGCCACAACCATTGCCTGCGTCGGCGTCTGCGCCGTCAAGGCAAAGCCGCCCAATTCCCGCAGACCCATGATAAAAACGCCCACCAACACCACGCCAAAAGCCACGCCAAAAACCGCCCCAATCAACCCCATCGCCGCCGCCTCCGCCAGAATCATGCGCCGCACCTGCGGCTGCGTCATCCCCAGACTGCGCAATCCGCCCAGTTCGCGCGTGCGCTCCAGCACATTCATCAGCATGGTGTTAATCACTCCCAGTCCGGCCACAACCAGCCCAATCAGGCTGAGCACGTCAAACAAAGCAAAAGCGCTCTCGCTAACCTCCAACACTTTAGCCTGGAAATCCGCCTGGCTTTCCACCGACAGACTCAAACCGCGCCCCGCCTGCGTCTTGATGCGCTCCGCCACGTCATTGGCGACTGCGCCTGGCAGCAGCGTCACCGTGAACCGATCCACATGGTTCACGCCAAAATAGCGGCGCAAATCCTCCCAGGAACCCGTCACCACCGGCAGCTCCGCGCCCGTAAAGTCCACAATCACGCCCGCCACGCGGAAGATTTGTTGCCCCCGTCGCGTGTCCAGCGTCAGGCTGTCCCCCACCGTCAGATCATACTGTTCGGCAATGGTGGCGCTAATTAACAGCGAGCCGCCATCCGCCAACTGTTGGATAGCTACAGCGGCGGACGGGCCTTCCTCAATTTGAATGCCGGCAACCTGCAAATACGTCTCCGGGTCAATCGCCGCAAACAGCGTAAACACATCTTCGCCATTGGGCAGCGCCAGGCGCGTGGCTACATAAGCCGCCTTCGTCACCGCCGCCACTCCCTCCACGCCCAGCAGGCGGTTTTCCAGTTCGGGGCGCATGGTCATCGGCGAACGCACGTACAAATCGCCGCCCACCGCCGTCTCCACCCAGTTGCCCAAATCCGCCTTGAAACTCTGCGTCAGCCCGCTGATGCCCACCACCATGCTGATGCCCACCATCAAAGCAGCCACCGTCAGCGTGGTACGCCCTTTAGCGCGGTTGATGTTGCTGCTGCCCAGGCGGCCTTCGTTGCCAAACAAAACAATAATGAGCGGGCGGAACAGCCGCTCCAGCAGGCTGGCCACAATGGGAATGCACAGCGTGGCTCCCAGCAGCAGCAGGAAGATGGAGTTGCTGCCCACAGCGTAAGCCACTTCGGGGCGGAACGGAACGCGGTACAGAATCAACAGCGAAACCAAGACCGTCAGCGGCCCAAACTTCAAGCCCACTTGCAACCAGCGCGCTTCGTTTACGTTGCCTTTAACGCGCAGGGCTTGCAGGGGAGAGATGCGCGCCGCTTGAAATGCCGGCACAAACGCCGCCGCCAACGTCACCAACACGCCCACCCCCACCGCTTCCAGCAAATCCCCCGGCTGCGCCGCCACAATTTCAATCGCCTGCCGCGTAAACGCCGCCATAAAGACAATCAACCCCCGCGCCAGCAGTAACCCCGCCCCCACGCCCAACAGCGACCCAATCACGCCCACAATCGCCGCCTCAGACATCACCAACCCCATAATCTGCCCCTGCGTCGTGCCAATCGCCCGCATCATGCCCATCTCTCGCGTGCGCTCCACAATCGTCATGGCAAAGGCGTTGTAAATTAAGAAGCTGCCCACAAACAGGCTGACCACGCTGAAGAAGCCTAACCCCAGACGATAATTTTGCAGGCTGTTCGCCACCAACTGCCCCCGCGACGCCGGATACTTCACCAGCACTTCCGCCCCCAGGCGGTCCGCCAATGTCTGGCGCAAGGCTTCCAGGTCGTCGCTGCTGCCGGCAATTTCCGCCGCCGCCACAATTTCAATCTGGCTCAACGTCCCCGCCGCCGCAAACATCTCCTGCGCTGCCGGCAGCGGCGCAAAGCCAATCACCCCCTCGTTCGTCACCCCAATCCCTTCTTTGGCAATCAGCCCCACCACCCGCAACCGCGCCGTGCCCCCTGGAATCAGCAGTTCAAAATCCTCCCCTACTTCAATCCCTTTCTCCTCCGCATAACTCGCCACCAGCACCACGCGATAACCCGTCTCCCCTGGCGGCAGCAGTTCGCCCGCAGTCAATTTATAATCATGCACCTGTGGGTCTAGCTCCGGGTCAATCCCCATCAGCCAGAACTGGCTGCCGGGCACAATCTGCCCCCCGCCGCCAAACTCCACCTGCCAATCCTGCGCCTCCGCCGCCGGAATCGTCACGCCCACATAAGCCGGAGCCAGCGCCGCCACCCCAGGCGTGCGCTGCACCACATCCGCCAGCGCCTGGTCAAAACCGCCCGAACTCTCCGCCTCTACCAACAAATCGCTCTGCCCCGCCGCTTCATCGAAAAAACGGTTAATAGAATTGAGCGTGCTGCCGTTGGTCACGTTCACCGCCACCATAGCCGCCACGCCGACAATAATGCCCAACATCGTCAGCGCCGTGCGCACCCAGCGCGTAGCCATGTTGCGCACCGCCAACAGCAGCGGCATAGCCACCGCCAAGCGGCTCAAACGAAACAACAACGTATCTTTAGACGGAGTGGACATAAAAGCGGCTATAACTCAAGTTGCTGCATGACAGCCAGAATGCGCGCCATATCATCGCTGTGCCCGTTGCGATGCACAATGGGCAGCGATTGCACCACCTGACCGTCTTTCAGAAAGATCACCCTGTCTGCATAGCTGGCGGCGCGCGGATCATGGGTGACCATCACAATCGTTTGCTGCAACTCCTGGCTAGAACGCCGCAGCAGTTGCAGAATAGCCGCCCCCGACCGCGAATCCAGGTTGCCCGTTGGCTCGTCCGCCAGCACAATCTCCGGCTCATTCACAAACGCGCGAGCAATAGCCACCCGCTGCTGCTGCCCGCCGCTCATCTGGTCGGGTCTGTGTCCTCCCCGATCCGCCAGCCCCACCATCTCCAGCAAGCCGTGAATCCTCTGCCGGTGCGGGGTCAAATGCTGCCCATCAATCAACAGGGGCAGCGCCACATTCTCCTCGGCGGTCAGTGTGGGCAGCAGGTTGTAGAACTGGAAGATAAAGCCCACCTTGCGCCGCCGCGTCAGCGTCACCTGGTTATCCGACTGGCGCGATAACTCGCTGCCCGCCAGCACAATGCTGCCCGACGTCGGTTCATCCAGCCCGCCTAACAGGTGCAGCAGCGTACTCTTACCGGAGCCAGACGGCCCCATCACCGCCACAAACTCCCCTTTCGCCACCTCCAGGCTAACGTCATCCAGCGCCCGCACCGTCACCGAACCCATTTCATAATATTTAGATACATTCTTTGCTTCTAATACAGGCATTGCCTTCTTCTGCCCGCCTTTCTTTCAGGGTGAAGTTACAAACTGCCCGTGAGAATACAACAGTCTGGGAGAGTTTTGTATTCTGGCAACTGCGTCACTCGTTACCAGGCAGCGCTTGAATTATAGCAAAAAAAAGGGCGGTTCGTGACCCATTTCACAAACCCCTCGCAACGCGGACATCCTGCCTGCCAGACGCACCGGTCAGCCAGTCGCAGTCGCATTCAAATTGACAAAGCGTTCTCTGGCGGCTATAATTTCCAGGTTCCACTCTTTACCAAGGGCGTTTTACAATTGCATAACGCAGGTTTGGATTGGAAGGGCAGCCCGAGATCATCTCAAGTAACTGACCTGGGATTGTTTGTTTCCGTTAGCGAACAGAAGTAATCATTATTGTCACGATACCGTAAGCAAAATCTTCAAAAGAGTTACAGCATGAGACAGGCTCGGTGGTATGCTCTGAAAATACGCCGGGCTTTTTTGTTCGGTCAATCACGATGAGGAAGTGCACCCTATAGATGGATAACGAAGGTTTTGACTACTCTCAAGCCGATATGAATCAGCTCTTGGAAGAGCATGATTACGACATGCCCAAAGAGGGCGAACTACGCACGGGCATCATTGTCAGTATGACGCCGCAAGGCATCATCCTGGACTTGGGCCTTAAGCGGGATGGGTTGGTTCCCCCTTCCGAAGTTAACAAGCTAGACGACGACGTCAAGGAAAAGCTAAAAGTTAACGAAGAAGTGCTGGTGTACATTGAAAGCACCCACGAACCAGACAGTTTGCACGTCTCCATTCAAAAAGCGCTGCTCTTTCAAGATTGGGTTCGCGCCGAAGAGCTGATGCACAGCGGCGAGATTATCGAAGTGGAAATCGCCCAGTTTAATCGCGGCGGGGCCACCGTTCCCTTTGGTGGATTGCGTGGCTTTGTCCCCACTTCTCATCTCACCGACTTTAGCCGCAATATGAGCGACAAAGTACGGCAGCAGCGTATTAACAAGCTGCGCGGCGAAAAGATTCCGGTGAAGATCATCGAAGTAGACCGCGACCGCCGCCGCCTGGTGATGTCTCAGCGAGACGCCCAAAAAGAATGGGCGGAGGCCCGCCGCCAAGAGTTGATGCAAAAACTCAACGTGGGCGACATCCTCACCGGTCGGGTGACCGGGATACGCGACTTTGGCGCTTTTGTGGATATTGGCGGGGCTGATGGTCTCATTCACATCTCCGAACTGGCCTGGCATCGGGTCAAACATCCCCGCGATGTGGTTAAGGTCGGCGATGAAATTAAGGTTTACATTCTCAAGCTGGAACAAGATACGCAGCGCATTGCCCTCAGCCACCGGCGGGCTGTTCCTAGTCCCTGGGAACTGGCGGCAGAGAAGTACGCTCCAGGCCAGTTGGTCGAAGGAACCGTGACGCGGCTGGTGGATTACGGCGCATTTGTACAGGTAGAGCCTGGCATTGAGGGTTTGCTGCACATCTCCCAGCTTTCCACCTCCAACGTGGGGCATCCGCGTGAGGTAGTGCGTGAGGGTGAAGTGCATTTGCTGCGGGTGATCAGTTTTAGCCCGGAAAAGCAGCGCATTGGCTTGAGCCTGAAAGCGGTCACCTCTACCGAGCAAATGGATTGGATGGCGCGCAAAAACGCTGAGGCGCAAGCCAAAGCCGAAGCTGAAGCCGCCGCCAAAGCGGCAGCCGCTGCTAAAGCAGAGGCCGCTGCCAAAGCAAGGGCTGCTGCTGAAATGGAATCCG
>CAYQYJ010000299.1:0-5097 GCA_964421605.1 uncultured Ardenticatenaceae bacterium
TGTCACTGGCGATACTGGACATTTGTTAGTTCCTGTGCCGGCAATTTTGCCTTATACTGGTTGACAAGATGTTATTCCACATTTGATGCTGGCGCTTGCTTTGTAGCTGGCATCGGCCGGTGACGGATGAGGCTGTACTGCTACGGTGGGGAGGGAACCGTCTGCTGGCTCAACCATTTTCCCGATCGGATCAGGTTATACGTTATGCTGACGCTCGCCTACCATAAACAGCAGAGTGCGCCCGCGACTGCTGCCAGTCTGCTGCAGAACGGGCGCGCGTTTGGGGGCGGGCCGATGGATTTCTTTCCTGGTTGTCTAAACCTGTTTGTGTTGCTGCCTTCATCCATCAGACCTTAAGAAGGTCGCACGCCATGCACGATGGCATCTGGCTATGATGTTGCTCAAGGTAAAGATGTAGACAGCTCAATGGGAGGTACAAATGTTAGCCAGCAAACCTTGTAAGACCATTGCCTTCTGTCTTGTTTTTTTGCTCGCAGCCATTGCGTTCGCGCCCATGCTTCTCGCATCTACGCCCGGCGCCGGGGCCGCCGTACTCAGCAATGATTATGTGCGCGTCAGTCTGGTGCAAATCACCAACGACGGCGGGCGGGTAGATTGGTCGCCTGATGGAGCCACCATCTACTTTGACCGGCGCGGCGCAGATAATTTGTACGATGTCTGGGCCATGAATCCAGATGGCTCTAACGAAGTGTGCATTACCTGCGATCGCCCGGAATTACCCAACAAACATCAAGGCAACCCAGAGATGCATCCGGACGGGCGCTACCTGGTGTTTCAGGTGGAGAAAGCGGAACATGCCGGCACTATTGGCGGCGTCAACAGTGAACCTGGCATGGCCCGCTACAACGACCTGTGGATATGGGACAAACAAGAAGACAGTTTTTACCCCCTCACCAACGTACACCCTGAGCTAACATCAGGCTCTTTACACCCCCATTTCAGTAATGATGGCGCCCAGTTGTTCTGGAGTAACATTGAAGGCGCCCTTCCAGACGGCGATCCCTACCACGTCTATGGCGACAACGGTCTGGCTGTGGCTGATTTCGCCATTCTCCCGCAACCCCATCTGGAGAATGTCGCCTATTACAACCCCGGCGAAAACCCTGTCTACCTGGAAACACACGGCTTTGGTCTCGACGACGACTGGCTCTACTTCTCCTGTACGCCATACGACAACATGGAAGACGTCAGCGCCGACATTTGCCGCATGGATTTCTCCAATTCAACGGAAATTACATCCCTTAACGCCACTTCTGGCCGTAACGGCGAACCCGCGGCTTGGGACGAACACGCCCATCTTTCCCCCTTCAACGACGTCTACGTTTGGGCATCATCCCAACCTTATGGCGTACCAGAAAACAACATGCCAGACATTAACGCTAATCTCAAGCTCGATCTCTGGCTGATGGGCACAGACGGCAGCAACCAACAGCGCCTCACCTTCTTCAACGATCCCGGCCATCCAGACTACAGAGGGTATCGAGCCATCGTTTCCGACAACGATTGGAATCCAGATGGCTCACAAATCATCATTTACGTCCAGTTCCCGGACACCAGCCAGAGAAACCATATCTGGCTTCTTAACGTTGACCCGCCCGAGGGCACGCCTACGCCCACGCTATCCCCTACCGCCGACCCCAGCACCCCTACACCTACCATCACGCCCACTCCCACTATCTCCCCCACGCCGACTCCCATTGACGCGCCCGTTGTCAATCTGCTCAACCCACCTGAGGGCGCTGAACTGACCACCAACCACGTTACAGTCACGTTTGCTGCCAGCCATCACAGCATTGGCGCCTATGGCGAGCCACACATTCACTTCTATCTGGATGACCATCCCGAACCCTTGATGTTCTTTAACGGGGATGATCCCTCCCAGTTTGGGCAGCAAACTGTCCACGTCAACTTCCAGCCTACTGCCCTGGCTACCTGGATCAGCAGCGACACCCTGCGCCTTAACAATCTGGCTAATGGCTTACACACCCTGACCGCTCAGCTTGTAGACGCCCAGAACAACGTGGAAGCCAACCCCGGCGCTTCCCAGACCATCACATTTACCGTAAACGTTTCCCCGGATGATCAGGCCATGCCTGATGCCCTGATCCTGGTCAAAGAAGCGCCCAACCCCAATGATGGCATGGGCGCTGTCTATGACAGCCAGCCCGACATCGTCAGCGACCTGTATCTGCTCAGTCCCGTGGGCCCCGATGGCGTCCTCACCCCACTGACCGATGTGGCTGCTGCGGGCGGCGGCGTCACGGATCCGGAAGTCTCCTGGGATGGTCAGCGCGTGCTTTTCTCCATGCGCCAAAATGCCGGCGACACCTGGCATATCTGGGAAATGAACCTCGACGGCAGCAACCTGCATCAGATTACATTTGACCCACCCTACGCTGCGGTCAATGACCAGGACCCGGAGTACCTTCCTGATGGGCGGCTCATTTTCGCCAGCGATCGCCGGCAAGCATACCAGTCACGCCCCTTCGTGGGGGTGATCACAACCCAGCTTTACACGGCTAATGCTGATGGCACGGATCTGCGCCTGGTAGAGCCAAACCCCAGCTCAAACATCAATCCGCAGGTGTTCCCCAATGGGCGTGTGTCCTTCGACCGCTGGGACTATCTCACTTCCCTGCGCTCCAGGTTCACGGTGTGGGAAATGGACCAGGATGGCGCCGCGGAAGCCGTCTCCTACGGCGGCTTTTCCCCGCCCTTCTATCCACCCACGGAGAACGCCATTGGCATTGAGCGACGACCGCTGGCAGACGGACAGATGGTGGGCGTTTTTACCACGCGAGAGCAGCTACCAGGCCGGATGGGCATCTTTGACAATCGAGGAGGGAACGTAGCAGACCTGCCCGTCCCTCTCTATGCCGGGCCGGATGGTCTCTATCGCACCCCCTATCCATTGACAACAAACGAACTGGTCTACAGCTACTCTGCCGTTACGGATACGCTCCAGGCACAGTTCGGCCTGTATACCATGCCCTGGACTGTGGAGGAGGTCTTGCTCGACGATCCGACTGTCTCCACAGCACACGGGCCTGGCACAAACTATTTCTTTCGCGTCTACAACTTCGAGCTGGCTGAGCCAGGTCGCGTCTACATTGAAATCAGCGGCAGCGCAGATGACAATGGTGAAGAAGATGACGACGACTTGTGGGTTATGGTTGACGGCGTCGGATTCCAGGGGCGGTTGAGCCAGAGCCTGAATGGGGCGCTGATTTACGGTCTGACGCATCGTTTTCGAGTGGATGTGGAGCTAGATGCCGGCACGCATGAAATAAAAATTGCGGTTAACGGGACGCCCACCCTGGAGCGGGTCCGTATTGTACACGCCATCCGCGCCGGGAACCCCGTCCTCCTGTACGACGATCCGGCGGCCAACGAGATATCCCCCATCCCTGTGCGACCTCGCATCTTGCCGCCCGCGCCACCGGAAAACATCCATTCCCAGCGCAATTGGGGCACCTTCGTTGTGCGCGACATCAGCCTGCGCGGCGACTCCAGCCAGCCCGACGATCAATCGCCAGAAGGCGACCCCAACTACCCTTATCATCTAGACCTGGCCCAACTGGCCGGGCTGCGCGTCTACCAGAGCCTGACCCGACACGACCTCGACGAAGACATCCTGGCTGGCGTCTCCCTGTTTGAGCCGGTGCGGGTGGTCGGCGTAGCCCCACCCAATGAATCTGGCACGACTGTCTTCACCACCCTGGCCAATGACCCAACCGCCTGGGACTTGATCGGGCACGATGGGGCCGCCATTGTCCATGAACAGGTGTGGAACCTGGTGCAGCCAGGGGAAGCGCGTTCTTGTGTCGGTTGCCACGAGGGGCCGCTCCCCTACACGCCGCGCGAGATTGGCCCCCTGCCGGCAGCGACCGACTTGCGCACCCGCGGTGAAGTCTACACCTTTGTGGACCATGCCTTGCCTATACTCCAGAACCGCTGCCAGGCCTGTCACGTAGGCGGCAATCCGGGAGGCGGCTTAAACCTGCGCGGCGATCGGGTCACCTTTGATGCCCTGATTGAACACGTTCCCGAACGTTTGCCAGAGTCTTATATGCAAAATGGCGACGCGCGCGCAAGTTTCCTCTTCCAACTGCTAACGGGCGATGCCCACGGCGACGAGGCGCACCAGGCGCGTATTGATGCGATCAATGCCGGCATTGACCATACAGCGCTCCTGACCGCCGAAGAGTACTTCAAACTGGCCACCTGGATTGACACCGGCGGCGGCTTCGCCTATCTCATTGCGGGCGAAGCCACCACCGACCCCCAGGTAATTGGCGTCCTACCGTCGCCCAACAGTAACGACGTCCCCTCAAACAGCGGCATTGCCGTTCGTTTCAATGCCCCTATTGATCGCGCCACGGTAGACCAAACTACTTTCATGCTGCTGGCCAACGGCGCGCAGACGCCCATCAGCGGCGCCTGGGAATGGGGCGGTAACCGCGAACTGCTTTTCCGTCCCGCCGATCCCTTGCCTGCGGGCCAGTACCAGCTCACCCTCAGCGGCGACATTTTAGACATCAAAACCGACACTGTAGGCCAACCCATCATCGCTACCTTTCCCATCAGCTTCACCGTCGCCGGGGGGCAGGATATCACCCCGCCCCAGATCATCCAACTGCTGCCGGATGGCGACCTCAATACGCCCATCAGTCCAGTCGTGGCGCGTTTCAACGAACCGATCGCCCCTGGCAGCGTCACAGAGTACACGCTATGGGTCAAGAATGCCCAGGGGTATTACGTGGATGGGCGCGTCGGGGTCAGCAGTGACGGTCAAGAAGCGGCATTCGTCCCCTGGCAACCGTTTGCTGCCGGCGAGTCCTACACGCTCTATGTCAGCGGCGATGTGCGCGATCTGGCGGGCAATGCCTCAGGCGCACCCGGCAGTGTCATCTCGCACACCTTTACTATCCAAACCGAACCCAACCCGCAACACCACAGCCTGATTGTCGCGGGAGATGCCGGCATTGACGCCGAAGCTCTCGCGTTTAATGCCGATGGCGACCGCGTCCTCGTAGCCAACCAGTATGATGATGCCGTGACCCTCTACGACGCCAC
>CAYQYJ010000300.1:0-5084 GCA_964421605.1 uncultured Ardenticatenaceae bacterium
CCCCTCCTGGTCACCTGACCAGGCGAAAAGCTATCCACCCGACCAGCCTGGATTTCCGCCATTTGCCGGATGCCGGCATCCCCCCCTTTGCGCTACACTTCCTACCAACATGAGGTGGAAAATGCGCATTCTTCTGGCGGATGATAGACCCCGCGTGCGCGCGGCGCTGCGGCTCTTGCTGGAGCAGGAGCCGGATATGGTGATTGTGGGGGAGGCAGCCGACGCCGCCAGTTTGCGGCTGGCGCTGCAACGGGAAACGCCCGATTTGCTGCTGCTGGATTGGGAGCTGCCCGGTCTGCCTGGGGCGCAGCGGGTCAGCTTTATCCGTAACGGGCAGCCGGCGCTGCGTATTCTGGCTTTGAGCGGGCGGCCGGAGGCGCGAACGGAGGCGCTCAGCAGCGGCGCGGATTGTTTCGCCAGCAAAGGCGACCCGCCGGAGCTTGTTCTGGCGGCGGTGCGCGCCTGTACACCAATGGAGCCGCCAGGCAGCATCACAGGAGACAATACATGATTGACACGGCTGCTTCCGGGCGCACGCGCCTGGCGCAAGGGGCGCGCGATTACGCCGGCAAAATCCGCCTCTTCCAACCCAACGCCCGCCTTTACCTGCTGAATTTGATTATCGGCGGGGTGGCTTATGGCATTTTCCGCCTGCTGTTCAACTTTTACGTCCTCAGCCTGGGATATGATGAAGCCCTGTTAGGGCAACTGCTGACGACTTCCAGCCTGGTGTCTTTGTTGAGCGCGCTGCCGGCAGGTTACGTCAGCGACCGCCTGGGGCGGAAGCGGGCGTTGTTTCTCTCCAGCGTGATTACCACAGCGGCGGTGGTGGGCATGGTCACCTGGCGCAGCGTGGCCGGCTTCTATGCCATGAATGTGGTTATGGGGTTGGCGCAAAGCCTGGGCGGCGTCACGTTTGGCCCGTTTTTGATGGAAAACAGCGGTGAGAAGGAGCGAACTTATCTGTTTTCGATGAGTGCGGGGCTGAACATGATCGCTGGATTTGCCGGCAACTGGCTGGGCGGATCGCTGCCTACGTGGATGGGAAATGCCGGCAGCGTTTCCCCAACCAGCGCCACAGCTTATGGGTGGGCGTTGGTAGTGGTTGCCGGCATTGCCGCCCTGGCCCTGATCCCCCTGGCCCTGCTGCGCCAGCCGTCACACACCCTCGCCAGAGAGTCTCGCAGCATCTCCCCCTTCCAATATGCCCGCCAGCACCCGCGCCTGCTGGGCAAACTGGTCTCCCCGCTGCTGATCACGTCGCTGGGCGCAGGGCTGCTCATGCCGTTCATGAACGTCTTTTTTCGCCATACTTACCAGAGCAGCGACGCCACCATTGGCGCGTTGTTTGCGGCTGGCTCCCTGGCGATGGGCATTGGCTTGCTGCTCGCGCCCCCTCTGGCGGACAAATATGGTAAGATAAAGGTAGTTGTGCTGACGCAGGCTCTGTCCATCCCTTTCCTGGCTCTATTGGGGTTTGCCCCCTGGCTATGGCTCAGCGCCGCGGCTTACCTGGTGCGGCTGGCCTTAATGAACATGAGCAATCCCGTCTATCAGGCGTTTGTGATGGAAGAAGTGCCACAGGAAGCGCGGGCAACCGTAGCCAGTCTGGTAAGCATGAGTTGGAACTTTGGCTGGGCTTTCAGCCCCAGCATCAGCGGTTGGCTGCAAGTAGAATATGGCTTTGACCCCATCTATCTGGCGACAATCGGGGCCTATGTGGTGGCTATCTACTTATACTGGCGCTTCTGGATAGGCTCCGCGGCAGCGTCAAATGCGTAGTAGCGCCCATTCGTAGCCTAATCATGGGTTTACCATGCTTGACACAAGCCTGTCGCCGATTCATTATTAGTTATACAGGTGCGAGGCGCTGGCCACAGGAATTTTAACAGGCCAAAACCGTTCGGCCAGTGCCTTGCACCACATGAAGCATGGGCGGGTTGGCAACCCACCCTACAGAGTTGGCTTATTTCGTAAGGAGAATAAGATCATGCTATCCCCAACAAAACGCCTGTGGACAATCAGCGCCCTGGCGAGCGTTTTGATTTTTACTTTGATGATCAGTTGGGCGGCAGCCAGCGCGCAGGCTGTGCCCCTCATTCCGGGTCTGGAGATTGAGCCAGATTATGACGTGATGAGCGATCCAGGGGAGACGGTAACGTTTGAGCATACGGTACAGAATACGCAGGAGGTGAGCGACACGTTCCTGCTGCAAGTAGATTCTGACCTGGGCTGGCCCGTGGTGCTGGTGGGCGCGCCGCCGACCAACACCATGCAGTTGAACGTGACGCTGGCAGCGCAGGAAACAGCCACGATAGAGGTGGAGGTGACTGTGCCCGATGACGCCGTCGGAACGCAAGACGAGATCACCCTTACGGGGGTTTCGTTAAGTAATCCGGCTATCGTAGATGCCGCCATTGACACGGTGACGGTGGAAACGCGCCTCTACTTTGCTGTGGTATTTAACTGGTATCCGCCTGTGCCGTTTGCGCCGGTGTTGAACGCTATCAGCAATGCGGATCAGGATGGGTATTATACGGTTTCGTGGCAGGCAGCGGATCTGGCGCAAACGTACAGCCTGGAGGAGGACGACAACGCCGCCTTCACCAGCCCAACGGTGGTGTACAGCGGATCAGGAACTTCGTGGGCTGTGCCCGCGCCGGGGAAGAATGCCGGCACTTTCTACTACCGCGTGCGCGGCTCCAACAGCTATGGCTATGGGCCTTACAGCAACACGGAATCTACGACGGTAGCCAATCTTTTCTATGCAGACGTGACCAGTCTGGTTGCCGGCAACTGCACCACCCTGCGTTGGAACTTCACCAACATCAAAGGCCTCTACGTCTCCTTCGCCTACGGCTTTGACAAGCGCGGCGTGGCGGGCATAGGCACGGCGACGGTTTGCCCCAGCGTCACCACAACGTATGAAGCGCTGGTGGTGAATCAAGATAACAGCCAGGAACTGCATGAGTTCACCATCAACGTGACGGGCAGCGCCTGCGGCGATCCGTATGTGCAGCGCTTTGAGCCAACCACTTACAGCGCCAAACTGGGCGAGAAGTTCAGCATCTTCTGGGACGTGGAGTGCGCCCAGGCAATCTACCTGTCCATTGGCAGCGGCGCGGAAACACCCGTGCAGGGGCACGACTCGCGCGTTGACCTGACTATCACGCAGGATACGCTGTACAAACTGCGCATCGTCTTCCTGCGCGGGCAGTCGGACAATGCTTCCTTCACCGTGAAGCTGCGGCAGTAAGTTCGGCGCAGGCAGGTAGGATTTAGAAGTTCAACTTCTTTGGAGAAGTTGAACTTCTTCCGTAACTCAATGGTGTGCAGCGCCGAACTGGGCAGGGTGACGCCGTTGGGAGCAAAGAGGAAGCTGGCGCGGTAGCTGGCTTCCGTTAACTCCCTTCTGGCTGCTCCCTTTGCTGCAGCCTGACTGCGCTGCGCCTTTGGCGGCTGTTTTATGCCCCCCAGCCGGAGAAACTTTGGTCATCCTTCGGCAGGCTCAGGATGCGTCGCAACGACTAACCCTCTCGCAGGCTGAGCTTGCCGAAGCCCTTGCCGTAGGCTCAGGCAGCGGGCTGGTAGTTACCAGGCGCCACAACAATCACGACATTTCCCTTTTTGTGCCCCTCCTCCACGTATCGGTGAGCTGCGGCAGTCTGCGCCAGGGGATAGCGCCTGTCAATGACCGCTCTTAGCTTTCCAGCCTCAATAAGCTCTTTGAGGAAAGCCAAATCCTCAACCCGTTCGCTGGTGGTAGAACGGACGGAAAGAAAAGAACCGCCTTCTTTGAGCGCCCTCTGGCTGTCAGAGGGGGAACTCTTGCCCACCGCATCGAAAATGACGTCGTACTGGCTGCCGCCGGCGCGGAAATCCTCTTTTGTGTAATCAATAACCCGCGCGGCTCCCAAAGATTTCACCCAGGCTGCATTGGCAACGCTGCATACCGCCGTCACTTCAGCGCCGAACTCCCTGGCAAGCTGTACCGCGAAGCTCCCCACGCTGCCCGAAGCGCCATAGATAAGCACTTGTTGCCCGCTCTGGATATTACCTTTCCGTAGTATCTGCAATGCTGTCATGCCTCCCACAGGCACGGCGGCGGCCTCCTCATAGGTCATGTTGGTGGGCTTGCGCGCCAACACCCCTGTTTTCCATTCTTCAGGCAGGCAAACATATTCGGCGTTAGCCCCCACCCGCAGCCCGGTAGTTGTGCCAAAGACCTGGTCGCCTACGGCGAATCGTTTGACATCCAGGCCTATGGCTTCAATTTCGCCAGCCAACTCATGACCGGGTATCCTTTTTCTTCTCACGCCGAACAGCCGTAAGGGCAAAGCCAGGAGGGGATTGAGTTGGCGCAGCATAATGTCGCCCCTTGTTACCGTTCCTGCGTGCACCCGGATCAGCACTTCATTGGCTCTGGGCGCAGGCCTGGCGACTTCTTGAAGTTGAAGGACGTCTGGTGCACCGTTTTTTGTCACGACGATGGCTTTCATTAGCTCTATTCCTTTGGCTTATGCCGCAGCCACAACTTTACGGCTTTCTATTTGGGGCGTCCGCACCCCCTTTATCAGGAGCCACAATGTGAATGATAGTTCCCCGATAATGGCCGGGGCTATCATCACGTTGGCAATGAACGCCTGGTGTTGGGGCATCAGGAAAATGCCAAAGCTATCCAGCACATAAAACAGCCCGGCGATTGCCAGCAAGATACCCAGAATGCCGGGAAACAACTCCGACTTGTAGGTCAAATAGCCAAGCAGCAAGAGGCTCACAGCAAAGAATGCTTCTGACACCAGCACGCCGTAATAATGGGCATTGGTGAACAAAAGCGCCAAAGAATTAAGCTGGTCAGGCGTAAAAGTGGTCAGGTAGTCGCCGCCGTTCAACAAAACCAACGGAAAAATGAAGTTGATCAGGTTAACCGCGTGCACAGCCGCCTGCATCAGCCGGGTGGCCATGGCCATCATCGAAAGCGTCTCGTTAACCGGCTTGAGCAGTCTGTAAAGCAGAATGGCCACGCCGATTTCGCTCAAAAAGACAAGCAAATAGCTGGCAACGCCGCTGCGGTACAGCGATTC
>CAYQYJ010000301.1:0-5070 GCA_964421605.1 uncultured Ardenticatenaceae bacterium
CCCTACGTCGTGGGCTTCATCGTTGAAGACCTGGACGGCAACCGCCTCCAGACCTTTACCACCGTGACGGTTGAATAGACGCCAACGAGAGACTGCTTCGAGCTTTCCGGTATACTCTTCCTATGCTAGGCGACATGCTGCAAACGAAATTGTATGTGCCCCGATTGCGCCCCAATCTTATCCCTCGCCCTCACCTTATTGCCAGGCTCAATCAAGGGTGGCAAACAGGCAGTAAACTTACCCTCATTTCTGCGCCCGCCGGCTTTGGTAAAACCACGTTGATCAGTGAGTGGATAGCCGGGTGTGAACAACCATTTGCCTGGTTCTCTCTGGGCGAAAAGGATGGAGACCTACCCCGGTTCCTGGCTTACCTGATCGCTGCACTGCAAACGCTCGCGCCATCATTTGGCGCGCGGGCATGGAGGTTGCTGAATTCGCCGCCGCCGCTGCCTACCGAATCAATCTTGACCGCTCTGCTCAACGAAATTGCCGGCATATCACCAGATTTCGCCCTCGTTCTGGACGATTACCATGAGGTGGATGCCCAATCAGTTGATCAGGCGCTGACTTTTCTGCTGGAACATCTGCCGCCGCAGATGCACCTGGTCATCACCACCCGCGAGGACCCCCAGTTGCCGCTTCCCCGGTTGCGCGCCCGCGGGCAGTTGACCGAACTACGCGCTGCCGACCTGCGGTTTACGCCTGACGAAGCAGCCGCTTTCCTCAACCAAGTCATGCGCCTGGATCTCTCGACTGAGGAAGTGGCTGTACTGGAAGCTCGCACCGAAGGCTGGATTGCCGGCTTGCAGTTAGCCGCGCTCTCTGTGCAGGGACGGGCGGACATGCACGGGTTTATCCAGGCGTTTGCCGGGGATAATCGCTACATTGTGGACTACTTGGTCGAAGAGGTCTTGCAGCGACAACCTGAGAATGTCCGCCGCTTCTTGCTGCAGACCTCCATTCTTGATCGGTTGCATGGCTCGTTGTGCGATGCCGTGCGTTTTGGCGCAGCCGAAACGCCAGATAGTTCTGCGGGAAGCGCCGCCGCGCTCTCCGAGCAAAGCAGCGTATTATTGGAAACGCTAGAGCGCAGCAACCTGTTTGTCGTTCCCCTGGATGACAGTCGCCGCTGGTATCGCTACCACCACCTTTTTGCCGACGTTCTCCAGACCCATATAGAGGAGCAGCCTGAAGGCATAGCCGTCTTGCACCAGCGGGCCAGCGCGTGGTACGAGCGCCAGGGTTTGACGGCTGAGGCCGTCCGCCATGCGCTTGTCGCTGAGGATTTCCAGCGCGCTGCCCGAATTATCGAGCTGGCCTGGGCAGAAATGGACAGGAGCCGCCAGTCAGCCACGTGGCTGGGTTGGGTCAAAAAGCTACCCGATGAGGTGGTGCGCTTCCGACCTGTGCTGAGCGTTGGCTATGCCTGGGCGCTGCTGGACACAGGCGAACTGGAAGCCGCGGAAACCCGGCTGCGAGATGCTGAGCGCTGCCTGAACGCTATCGCCGCCGGGAGCAGACGCCTGGAAGTGATCTCAGGTAGAAGCGGTTCCTCTGGCGCAGACGTTGAGCAGCCTGCTCCCAACCTGTCAGGCGGCAGGCAAAGAATAGTTGTCGCCGACGAAGAAGAATTCAAAGCCTTACCAGGGACAATCGCAGCAGCCCACACCTATTATGCCCTGGCTCTGGGCGATATGCCCGGAACTATCAAATACGCCCAACAGGCGCTCGACTTCTTGCCTGAGGCAGATCATCTGCGGCGCGGAACCCCGGCGGCGTTGCTGGGGCTTGCCCTCTGGGCCAGCGGCGATCTGTCCGCCGCCCAACGCGCCTTTACGGAAGCCATGAGTAGCTATCAGAATGCCGGCAACATCCTCTTTGCCATTACGGGCACGTATGTCCTGGTGGAGATGAAAATGGCGCAGGGCCGTCTGCGCGAAGGGGTCAGGATATGTGAAGCGTCCCTCCAGCTTGCCAGGGCGCATGATGAATCGACGCGGCGCGGCGCGGCAGACTTGCATACGGCGTTAAGTACGCTGTGCCTGGAACAGAATGATCTGAAAGCGGTGGCAGCCCATCTGCGGCGCAGCAAAGCGTTGGGTGAGCCAACGGCATTGCCGCGCTGGCGTTATCGCTGGTGTCTGGCGCAGGCGCGCGTCAGGGCCGCAGAAGGAAAGCTGGATGACACGCTCAATTGGCTGGATGAGGCGCAGCGGCAATATGTCAGGGGCCCGGTTCCTGAAGTGCGCCCCATCGCGGCGTGGCAAACGCGGGTCTGGATTGCCCAGGGCAGGTTGGCTGATGCCCTGAGTTGGGTTCAGGAGCAGGGGTTGTCCGTTGACGACGACCTTAACTATCTGCGCGAGTTTGAACACATCACGCTGTCCAGGCTGCTCATAGCCAGATATGAGCGCGAACAGGCAGAAGAGTGTGTTCACGCAGCGCTGGCGCTGCTGGAGCGCTTGCGGCAAGCGGCTGCCGCCGGCGGGCGGGCAGGCAGTCTGATCGAAATCCTGGTGCTGCAAGCCCTGGCTCACCAGGCGCAGGGCCTTAGCCCTTTGGCGCTGGCAGCGCTAGAGTACGCCCTGCGCCTGGCAGAGCCGGAGGGCTATGTACGGATTTTTGTGGATGAGGGCCACCCGATGGCCCGATTGTTGGCGGAAGCGGGCGGGCAAGGAATCATGCCCGACTATATCCATAAGCTCCTGGCTGCGTTTGAAGCTGAGCCGCGCACAGCCGCAGGCAACTCCCCGGCCTTCTCTCCTCCTGCTGCGCAGCCTCTAGTTGAACCATTAAGCGAGCGCGAGCTAGAAGTGCTCCACCTCCTGGCTCAGGGACTCTCCAATCGGGAGATTGGCGAGCGGCTTTTCCTGGCCCTGCCCACAGTCAAAGGACACAACCGGAATATTTATAGCAAACTGCAGGTGCGCAGGCGTACTGAAGCCATCGCCCGCGCCCGCGAGTTGGGCCTGTTGTAAGTAGCACATAACTCTGCCCGCCAGCCTGGCGGCAAGAAATCCCCTTAACCATACCCCCAACCATACTTTTGTATCTATACGCCCATACCGGATGGCAGGTATGCTGCCGGCACATTGCGTCCGATAAAACGATCTTCACGAATTTTCTGACCACTGACCACTTGCCACTGGTCACTATTTACGGAGGAGAAAATGTCACGTCTCAAATTATTGGTGCCTGGATTTTGCATTATTCTGGCGCTCCTGGCGCTGTTTATGGGGGGAATGTCTTCAGGAGAGAAGACAACGACTGCCACTGGTATGCCGCCCGGTGCAGCCCCTTACGGCGCGCGCGGCCCACACCAGGTGGGGACAGACGCGCTGGTGATTGGCGGTGACGCGCCGCTGGAGATAACCATGTGGTATCCGACGGCAAAGCCCGGCAGCGCCGCGCCGCCAATCACCTATTCTTACGAAATTAAGCTGTTTCCTCCCATAGGGAAACTGGCGCTGGCTGCCTATGCCGGGCAGGCCATCCGCCATGCACCCTATGATCTGACCACGGCTCCCTATCCACTGGTAATCCTATCCCCAGGTTTTGCTCTGAGCAGCGCAACCTATGCCTGGCTAGCAGAACATCTGGCCTCTTATGGTTTTGTCGTGATTTCACCTGAACATGATGAACAGTTGGACCCATCGCTGCTCTGGCAGGCCACAATCGTCCGCCCGCAAGACATCCTGACCGTGCTGGCCTTCATTGACGCGCAGGCAGGAACGGGAGGCGCTTTAGCCGGGCTGATCAATCGCGACCTTGCAGCCGTGATCGGCCATTCCTATGGCGGCTATACGGCGCTGGCCGCGGGCGGGGCGCGATTGGATACCGCCGGCTTTGCGGCTGACTGCCAGACTGCCTACGCCGCGAACGATCCCCTCGTGTTTTTGTGCGATGCCCTGTTACCTCACCTGGCTGGCATGGCTAAACTGGCTGGCCTCGACGCCATTCCAGAGGGTCTTTGGCCCGCCTGGGGCGACCCCCGCGTGAAGGCTGTTGTGTCCCTGGCGGGCGACGCTGCTGTTTTCGCGCAAGCCGGATTGGCTGAAGTTACCGTGCCCGTAATGGCCATAGGTGGCACAGCCGATAAGGATTCTCCTTATCTGTGGGGAACGCATCCTACTTATGAGTATGCTGCCAGCCCGCAGAAGGTGAGGATCGCGCTTAACGATGCCGCCCACATGATTTTCACAGGGCCCTGTGAAGCTATGCGCCGATTCATGAAGGTCATACACAATGAGTTCTGTGCCGATCCCGCCTGGGAGAGGCATTTGGCTCAAGACCTGATCAACCATTTCACCACTGCGTTCTTACTGGCGGAGCTGAAACAAGATGCGAGCGCGGCTGCCGTGCTTGGGACTGACGCCATTGAGTTCCCCCATATAACTTATGAGGCCCAGGGATACGAGATTGATTCGTCCATACCCTGACAATACCCGAAGCAATACTTTCGTATCTGTACGCCGATACCGTCTTGCCGGTATGCTACCCGTACATTGAACGAGTGGCACAGACAAGGATGATCAGCCACAAAACATGGCAAACCAACATCACAGCGAAACAGGCTCCAACCAACCAGTGGTCTACCAGATCAGGATAAAGGGACATCTGGGACGGCAATGGGCGGCGCGGTTTGAGGGCCTGACCATCAGGCTGGAAGACAACGGCGACACGCTGTTAATCGGCCCGGTCACAGATCAGGCAGCGTTGTATGGATTGCTCAGAAAGGTGCGAGATTTAGGTTTGCCACTGCTTTCGGTCAACCAGGTGCAGGCTGGCGATCCAGACAGCACACCGTGAACGGCAACCAGACTAGCCGCGTATTCGATGAAAACAAATCACTTTATAGGAGAAACAAAATGAATTCTGTCAAGAAAACCGCACGCATTACGGGAGTCCTCTATCTGATCATCTTTGTCGCTAATCTCTTCGTCTTCATTTTCGTGAGCGGCAGCCTCAACGTACCAGGAGACGCCGCCGCCACAGCCGGTAACATTCTGGCGTCGGAATCGCTGTACCGCAGCGGCGTTGCCAGCTATTTGCTTGTCTTTTTGAGCGAAA
>CAYQYJ010000302.1:0-5056 GCA_964421605.1 uncultured Ardenticatenaceae bacterium
CGCCGCCCCAATCGCCACCCCCAACGCAACCCCCACACCCATAGACTGTCCCTTATGAGACTGTTTGCCTGGTTTCTGTTCCATACCCCAATCCTCCTCGTTCCCGTGAGATGAGCAATTTTGGGCGCATATGCGCCCAAAATTGCCCATAAAAATAGGCGTCAGCCCCGCCACAGGCAGGGCTAACACCCTCCACCATTACCAGGGGTGCCTGTGCCCCCGTCATTAACCATTCACCAATTTACCAATTCACAATTAACTATTTTCCCCTCCCCACGGAAGGGAAAACATAGAGCGCAATACCTACCCCGCTCGTTCCGCCGCCTTACTCAACGCCCGCTTCACAAACACCGGCGCCATCTCATACCGGTACGCCGCGCTGGCGTGAATATCACCCAACAACTCATCCACATTCAAATCATCCTGCACCGCCTGCGCCGCCGCCGCAATACTATCCGCATTCAACGGCTGGCCCGTTAGCGCCGCTTCCACCGCCGCCGCCCGCGTAGCCCGCGGCGTCAGCCCACCTACCGCCACGCTGGCTGCCTTGCACAACCCATTTTCCACCATAACCACCGCCGCCGCGCCCACAATCGCATAGCGCGACGCCGGATTAAACAGTTTCGCATAGCCAGAACCCGTGCCGGGCTGCTCCGCGCGCACGATCACGGCAGTTAAGACCTCATCCGCCGCCAGAGCCGTGGCAAACAAATCCAGGAAGAAATCATCCGCCACCACCACCCGCTGCCCACCGGGCCCCGCAATGTGGAAACGCGCATGCAAAGCCGTAAACACCGTGGGCAGGTCAGAAGCCGGGTCCGCATGAGCCACATTACCGCCCACCGTGCCCCGATTACGTACCTGGGGGTCGCCGATCCAGCCCGCCGCTTCCGTAAGCGCCGTCGGCAGCCCTTCCGCCGCCGCCACCATGGCGTGCGTCGTCAGCGCCCCAATCACAATGCGATCGCCTTCCCGCTGGATACCCTTCATCCCCGCCAGGCGCCCAATGTCAATCAGCGCGTCCGGTTGCGCCAGGCGCAACTTCATCACCGGCAGCAAGCTATGCCCACCGGCTAACAATTTAGCGTCCCGATTTTGCCCCAACAGCGCAATGGCTTCCGCCACCGACTGGGCGCGGTGATAATCAAACTTAGGTGGGTACATTAGTCGCCTCCTCCATTGCTCGCGTGCATGGCCCGGTACACTTTTTCGGCCGTGTAAGGCATCTCCAGATGGCGAATGCCAAAGGGTTTTAACGCATCCATGACGGCGCCGGCGATGACGGCTGTGCCGGCAATCGTGCCCATCTCGCCCGCCCCTTTCACGCCTAACGGATTGTGGGGGGATGGCGTTTCAATCCGATCAACCGTAAACGACGGGAAACCATCGGCCCGCGGCATGGCATAGTCCAGCAGCGAACCGGACAACAGTTGACCGCTTTCGTCGTAGTAGCCATGCTCCCACAACGCCTGCCCGATACCCTGCACAATACCGCCCACAATCTGCCCGCGCACAATTAACGGGTTGATCACCTTGCCCACATCATCCACGGCATAATAACTGAGCAATTTCACCTCGCCCGTCTCTTTGTCAATCTCCACCATCGCCATGTGCGCGCTGCTGGGGAAGGTGAAGTTAGCCGGGTCATAAAACGACGTCTCTTCCAGCCCCGGCTCCAAACCTGCCGGCAAATTATGCGCCGTGTAAGCCGCGAACGAGATCTCGCCAAACGCCTTCGCCTTGTCCGGCGAACCCTTAACGTACAACTTGCCGTCGCTGCGATCAAAAACAATATCTTCTTCCGCCGCTTCAAGCTGGTGCGCGGCAATCTTCTTCATTTTTTCCCGAACCTTCTCCGCGCTGCGCACCAGAGCACTGCCGCCGACCGAGGCGCTGCGGCTGCCATACGTACCCATGCCAAATGGCACGCTGGCTGTGTCGCCATGAATGATCTCCACATCTTCCACCGCAATACCCAACTCATCCGCCACCACCTGGGCAAAGGTCGTTTCGTGCCCCTGACCATGCGTGTGCGAACCGGTGAAGACGGATACCTTGCCCGTAGGATGGACGCGCACCTTGCCGCTTTCCCAGAAACCGACCGCCGAACCTAGCGACCCGGCTACGGCTGAGGGCGCTGGGCCGCTGGCTTCAATACAGCCCGCCACGCCCACGCCCACCACGCGCCCTTCCGCCCGCGCCGCCGCCTGCGCCGCCCGCATTCCTGGGTAGTCAGCGATTTCTTCCAGCTTATCAAACAAACCGTGATAGTTGCCGCTATCATACAGGAACGCCACCGGCGTCTGGTACGGAAAATCGGCCGCCGGGATGAAATTCTTCCGCCGGATTTCCAGCGGATCCATGCCCACCGCATCCGCGCACAGGTCCACCAACCGTTCAATCAGGTAGCTGGCTTCCGGGCGACCCGCGCCGCGATACGCATCCACCGGGACGGTGTTGGTCATGGTGCCCCACATTTCGCCATACACCCCGCGCAGTTTGTACAGCCCAGAGAGCAGCGTGATATACAACGCCGTGGGGATCAGCGGCGCAAAAGTGGAAAGGTACGCCCCTTGATTGGACCAGGTCTTGACATAGACGCCCGTCAGCGTGCCATCGTTCATTACCCCCATGCGGCAGTTTGTCACATGGTCGCGCCCCTGGGAGTCCGTCATCATCGCTTCCGTGCGCGTGCTCACCCACTTGACCGGGCGGTTGATGGCCCGCGCAATCCACGGCGTAATGATCTCTTCCGGGTAATGGAAAATCTTGCTGCCAAAACCGCCGCCCACATCGGGTGAAATAACCCGCAGCTTGTTTTCCGGGATGCCCAACGTGAACGCGCTCAACAGCAGACGAATCGGGTGCGGATTCTGGCTGGTAGTCCACACTGTCATCTCGCCCATGGCGTCATGCCATTGCGCCACGCAGGCGCGCGGTTCCATCGCGTTGGGGATGAGCCGTTGGTTGATCAAGTCCAATTCCACCACATGGTCCGCTTCCGCCAGCGCTTGCTCCGTTTCATCTTTGTTGCCCAATGCCCAGGTGTAACTGATGTTGTGCGGCAGGTCGTCGTGAACCTGCGGCGCGCCATCGGCGGTAGTGTCGCGGGCGTCTACAATTGCCGGCAGCGGTTCGTATTCGACTTCAATCAGATCGAGCGCGTCATAAGCTGTGTAGATATCTTCCGCAACCACAGCCGCCACGCTGTCTCCTACGTGACGTACTTTGTCAATGGTTAACGGGTAGCGGGTGGGGACTTTGATCTCTGGTACATTCCAACCGCAGGGCATAGCCCCCACGCCGCCATCTACCAGGTCTTGCCCCACGTAGACGGCAATGACACCCGGCAGCGCCGCGGCCCGGCTGGTGTCAATGGACACAATGCGCGCATGCCCATATGGGCTGCGTTTAATAGCCAGATAAGCCATGTCCGCCAACTGCAAATTGGCCACATACTTACCCTTGCCTTGAATGAAACGCGGGTCTTCCACCCGTTTCATGCTTTTGCCAACGTAGTTACCCATCAGTCACCTCCTGCCATCGCGCCAGCGGCGGACTGTACGGCTCGGACGATATTCTCGTAACCCGTGCAGCGGCAAATGTTGCCTTCCAGCCCATGACGGATGTCGCTTTCTGTCAGGTTAGGGTTACTTTCCACCAGTTTGACGGCTGCCATAATCATGCCTGGCGTGCAATAACCGCATTGCAGACCATGATGGTCCCAAAAAGCTTGCTGCATCGGGTGGAGTTGACCATCTTGCGCCAACCCTTCAATTGTGGTGATGCTGGTCCCATCTGCCTGGACCGCCAGGACAGTGCAAGATTTCACCGCCATGCCATCCATGTGGACAGTGCAGGCGCCGCACTGGCTGGTATCACAGCCGATGTTCGTTCCCGTGAGGCGCAGGGACTCGCGCAACAAATCAACCAGCAAAGTGCGCGGCTCTACGTCCCGTGTGTACGATTTGCCGTTTACGGTAATGGATATGTTCATAAGGAACGCTCCTTTGAAAAATAGTAGGTTGGGCATCTTGCCCGGCATTCATCCTGACTGGCAAGGCAGGCTAAAAGCCGGCAATCCATTTTCATTCATCATGGTGCGCCGCGGCGCATGGCGTTTTCTGTAAAAATGATAGCGGTACGATCAGTAAACTCATTCACCTCCTTTTGCCCAAGCGTAGGTTAGGCATCCCTGCCCAACCCCTCTCACCGAAATTTGCGCATCCCCGCCCGACCCCTCTCACCGTAGGTTGGGCATCCCTGCCCGACCCTCTCGCACCATAAGCTGCGCCCCCCCTTCTTCGCGCCCTTCGCGTCTTCGCGGTAAAACACCTTCTTACTTCTTCTTCAACTCTTTAGCAATCTGGCGCGCCAGCTTCCTCGTCCACCAGTTGACAAACAGGTTAAAAAGCAAATAAACCCCCGCCACAGCCAAAATGCCGGCAACCATCCGCTGATTCTTATCTTCAGGCAGCAAATCGCTCGCCATTTCCCGCGCCACCCCCAAAGCAAACTCCGTCTGCGTCGGCGGCGGCAGCGGCGCTGTCCGTCCCGAAATGTATGGCGCGCCATTGCCGCCCGCCGGAGGCAGGATAGCCGTCGCTGGCGCAGGTTGCTCCGCCTCCGCCATAGCCGCCAATTCGGGATGCAGGCGAGCCTGAATCTGCGCGTCCAGATTTTGTAGACTCTGGCGCGTAATCGCCTTAGCCGAACTATCCATCAGCCGCTGCCCCACGCTGGCGATGCGCCCACTCACCTGGGCTGTGCCTTCGTAATGCATGATTGTGCCGGCATCCGTCTCCTCCAACCGCACCTCCCCGCTGCCATCCACAATGCCCGACGGCCCCTTGCCATTCACCTTCATGTGATAGCTCTCCGGCGCTTGCAAATTCGAGAGTTCCACCGTGCCCTGAAAAACCCCCTGCACCGGCCCAACCTTCAGCTTCATCTCCCCTTCATACTGATTCTCGCCCACCCTCTCCAGCCGTTCACAGCCAGGCATAATCGCCGCCAGCACCGCCGGGTCCAGAAACATCTCCCACACAAGCTGGCG
>CAYQYJ010000303.1:0-5040 GCA_964421605.1 uncultured Ardenticatenaceae bacterium
CGGTAGCCAAACCCATGCTCATTATGAATATACTGCGGCTGGCTGGGATCGCGCTCAATCTTCTTCCGCAAATGCCAGATATAACGGCGCACATACCCCACATCACTGGCGTACTGTTCCCCCCATACCGCACGCACCAGGTCCTGCGGCAGCAGCACCTCCCCGGCATTTTCCATTAGCGTTACCAACAGTTTAAACTCCGTCGGTGTCAGGTGAATCAACTCCTCATCCCGCCAGACACGCTTCGCCGTCAGATCCACAACCAGATCCCCCTGACGCAAGATCGTCGCCGCTTCTCCGATTAAACTCGCTTTGCCCCCCCGCTCCACCACCCGACTCAAAACAGACTGTACCCTGGCCGCCAGCTCCGCAAACGAAAATGGTTTGGTCACGTAATCATCCACCCCCAACTTAAAACCACGCAGCACATTGGCCTCCTCATTCCGCGCTGTCAGCATCACAACCGGCGTTCTGGCCAGCTCGCGGATGCGCTCTAGCGTTTGCCAGCCATCCCGCTGCGGCATGGTCACATCCAGCACCACCAAATCCGGCTGTACCGCGTAAAAACTGCGCAGACCTTCATTCCCATTATGGGCCACATGAACAACATGCCCTTGCCCTCCCAGATAATCAGCCAGCAGCTCTGTCAGCGACAAATCATCGTCAATCAGTAGCAGCGTTGCCATCCTCTGGTTCCTCCTCCGCAATTGGCAGCGTCACAGTAAACCGTGCCCCCGGCGCATCCGCATCAGCTACAACGGGCGATTGCACCGTCAATGTGCCTCCCTGCGCTTCTGCCAACATGCGAGCAAAGTACAAACCCAGTCCCCAGCCGCTTGTCTTGCGTTCACCTTTGTTGGGCAGGCGGTAGAAACGCTCAAAGATTCGCGTCTGCTCCTCTATAGGAATACCAGGGCCATGATCCGTCACGCAAATTTGCAGGGTGCAATCATAGACGGTAACCGACAATTCAATCGGCGATTGGGGTGGCGTATACTTCTGCGTGTTGCGCACCAGATTGCGAATTGTCTGTTCCAGATACGTTTCATCTGCCCAAACAGGCGGCAAATCAGCGGGCAGACGCCAGATCACACGCTCCTCATCTACTCCCAAGACAACCGCCGCTGCCCGTTTAAGCAGCGGCTTCACCGCCACCGGGCCACAGATTAACTGCAACCGGCCGGTTTCTAATTGAGAGACATCCAACATGGTTTGCACAAACTGGGTCAGCCGCTCCGTTTCGCTGGTCAACAGTTGAAAGACTCGTTGCGCTTTAGCCGGCAGCCTATCCATATACTGCTGCGCCACTTCCAACCCGCCGTTCATCGTGGCCAGCGGCGCCCGCAGCTCATGGCTAACCAGCGACACAAATTCAGACTTCATCTGGTCCAGTTCACGCAGACGCAGGTTGACCTGTGCCAGTTCTTCATTGCTGGCTTGCAGGGCTGTTGTGCGTTCGACCACCATTTTCTCCAGGTTTTGATTAAGCGTGGTGGTATGCGCCTGCGCTAGTTCCAATTCGTGCAGGAGGCGGCTGACATAAGTGAGAGTCGCAAAAACAGCTAACGGCCCCAGCACGCCAAAGATGAATATCTCTAATAGGCCGCCAGGGCCTAAAAACAACGTTTTTGTCTCGATCCAATGCTCCCAGATCTCAAAACTTGAGGCCAGTAAAAACAAAAACAAGGGCAAAGCAAACCGCACTACATGCACCGGACGTAGATTAGCTGGCTGACTATCTATTGCAAGCGGATTAGCCAAAGCGGTATTCATGGAAGTTTCTCCAGACCACCATCCTGGGCATTTTATGCCTTCAGAAAAACGAGTGGTTTGACAAGGTTAGATTTCATGAGGTGGCGTCCAAAAGCAGCTAATCTAACAGTGTCAAAGGCGACACCTGGATCATAGAGTAGCACAGATGCAAACGCGATAAAACAGGGCAGGTAAATATTGAGACACATTTTTGACACTTTGTTACAGCAATTTGACAGCAAGGTAAGCTAAACTGCAAGCAATTCATAATGCTTGAGGAGGTCTTTATGACAGGAACAAACTTACCCCCACTTCCCCCCGAAAAAGGAGAATGGGATGAAAAAGCACTCAGCCGACGCGATTTCTTGGAAGCCGTTGCTCTCTTTGGCACATTAACTGGCGTTGGCGCACTGGCCGTCAGTATTCCCAGCCTGCGCTTTTTAGTCGGCAATTCATTGGAACCGCCGATAGCTAAATGGGTAGAACTGGGTAAAGTGACCGAACTGCCGGCCGACCGCGTGCACCGCGTGAACTACAGCACCAGAGCCACTGACGCCTGGCGCGAGGGGACCAAACGGGGCACGGTATATATTTATAGCGAGGATGGCGGTACTACCTATGTGGCATTGGATGGTACCTGCACCCATTTGGGGTGCATCGTGCAGTGGCATGAGGATGATCAACGATATATCTGCCCCTGCCACGCCGGTTATTTTACGCGCGAAGGCCAGGTGATTAGCGGCCCGCCGCCGAAGCCGATGCGTCGGCTAGCCGTAAAAATTGAAAATGGCGTGCTTTACGCGGAGATATAAGGAAGGATAACCTGATGAATCGAGCTTTTCGCTGGATTGATGAACGCACGGGGATAAGCGGCCCCATCCGTGCCTTTTTCAATTACCCCGTCCCCAAGTATGTACACCGCAATTTTCTGTATACGCTGGGCGGTTTAACACTGCTGACTTTCTTGCTCCAGATGATCACCGGCATTCTGCTGGTTTTTTATTATGACCCCAGCACCGAAGGCGCTTATAACAGTGTGGACTACATCACCTACATTTTGCCGCTGGGCTGGCTGGTGCGCGGCGTTCATCATTACGGGGCCAGCGCCATGGTGATCCTGGTATCGCTGCACATGCTGCGTACCTACTACTTTAGCGCCTATAAAAAGCCGCGTGAAATTAACTGGATGACAGGGGTGCTGCTGCTCTTTTTGGTGTTGGCTTTTGGTTTTACCGGCTACCTGCTGCCCTGGGATCAAAAGGGATATTGGGCGACAAAAGTGGGCACAGAAATTGCCGGGTCGGTGCCGCTGATAGGTTCCTATATCACCCGGCTCATGCGCGGCGGCACAGACCTGGGGCAGGCCACTTTGACCCGCTTTTACGCCACGCATGTGATGTTGCTGCCGTCAGCGGTGGCGCTGCTCATTGCGGCCCATATTTTCCAACTACGTTTTCACGGCATGGCCCCACCCATTACGGAGCGGGCTAAGGCGCAGACCAAAAAGTTTTTGCCCTTTTTTCCCTATTGGGTGATTACCGACATCATCGCCGGGCTGGGGCTGTTAGCGCTGTTGGTCTATATGAGCTACCTCAACCGGGCCCCGCTGGAGTTTCCGGCCGATCCGACCAGCAGCAATTACATTCCCCGGCCGGAATGGTATTTCCTCTTTTTCTTTCAGTTGTTGAAATACTTCCCCGGCGCGTTGGAGCCGGTGGTGACGGTGGCTATTCCCCTGTTCATTTTCGGCAGTATGCTTGTGCTGCCTTTTATTGACACCAGCGAGGAGCGCCGCCCGTGGCATAAACCGGTGACAACGCTGGTCAGCATTTTCTATATTGTGGTCATTGTTGTGTTTACCCTTCTGGCAATGGCTGAGTATGGTTGATGAACAACATTCAAATCAAAACTATCGAGAAGAAGAATTGACTTTAGGAGGTCAAGAATGAAACGATTAGCAGTAGTAGTCATGATGGGTTTGCTGTTGGGTTTGCTGCTGGCAGCCTGTGGCGGCACAACAGAGCCAGGGGCAGATACTGCGCCGGCTGGTGACGCGCAATCACAAGAAGCCGCTGCGCCGGCATCGTCGCCCAACACACTCACGGCCGTCAAGGTGGACGCCACGTCTTTGGATGCCAATGCCGCCTATTGGGCCAACGCTCCGGTTTTATCGGTGGACACCAAGGCGGCTGTAGAGGGCAACCCGGATGGCCCCACGGTGAGAGTGCAGGCTGTGTATGATGGGCAATACCTGGTTATCCGTTCCGAATGGGCAGACCCGACCGAGAGTGTGCTGAAAGCTGCCTGGACGTGGGACGGCACGGCGTTTACAAAGTCAGGGGATGAGGATCGTATTATGATTACCTGGCCCATTGGCAATAACGCCGAATTTGCCAGCAAAGGTTGTGCCGCCGCCTGCCATAACACCAGTGAAGACCAGGATGAGTGGTGGATGGGTTCAGACGATGCCAACATCCGCTATGATAACTGGCACTGGAAGGCTGCGCGGACGAACCCTGTTGGTTATACCGATGATCAGTGGTGGAATGTGTTAGAGGATCCGACGGCTTTCGACTCGTCGCGCCGCAGTGATGCCAAGGACTCTGGCGGTTATGCTGACAATATCAATGACGATAAGAGTGGCCCCCTGTACATGAGTCCAGCAGGTATAACGGAGCGGTTCATCTTTGCCGGTGAGGAAGTGGCCGTGGATACGGCCGTCCTGGCAGCGGGAGATGTGATCCCCGGTTTTGTAATAGCAAAGGCTGTTGGTTCCCGGGGTGATGTGGAAGCGAATGGGGTGTGGGCCAACGGAGGCTGGGTGGTCGTACAGCGCCGGCTCTTGAATACAGGCCATGATGATGATACGACCTTCATCCCGCCCAAGCCGATGCCGTTTGGTTTATCGGTGGTGGATAATGGCGGTGGCTTGCCGCATACGGTGGTTCCTGACGTGTTGACGTTGGAATGGAAGTAAGGAGAGACGCCGGCTTGTTTAGGGGCTGTTCAGTTTGAGAATAATGGCAAGGCCGGACGTTCATGTCCGGCCTTTTTTACCATAACTGGTAACTATGCAGGCTCCTGAGGGCTGAGCTTGTCGAAGCCCGCTCCGCCTTCGACAAGCTCAGGCTACGAGGGTTGAGCTACCTGAGTATTACACACACATAATCTTAAATCAAGGCGCTGTAACCACCAGCGTCCCCACCATCCCCGCTTCCTTGTGCCCCTCGACCGTGCAGAAAAACTCATACTCACCGGGCGTAGAGGGGGTGAACTCAATGCTGCCAC
>CAYQYJ010000304.1:0-4957 GCA_964421605.1 uncultured Ardenticatenaceae bacterium
TGGCTGATAGTCCCCTGCTGCGCCACAATCACTTCACTGGCTTGCCGCTTCATCTGATGCCAGCGGCGCAACATCTCCGCCGGATCGGGGTCGCGGCGAAATAAATAGGTGACGTAGATGCTGGCGCCGTCGTTATAAACGTGCGACAGGTGCGCAAAAACCAACACTTTTTCCTGCGGGACAACGCTGGCGGATGCCTGAACAATAGCTTCTTTCAGTGCGGCGGCTGTTGCCGGCACTTTCGCCCAGGGCACCGCCGTTTCCAACGTATCAATGGCATAGCCATGCTCCCACAGCGTGTTACGCAGATACGGGTTGCGGAAGCGACTATGCTCCCACATTTTGCCAATCGTCTGCCCCGTTGCCAGCCCCCCGTGTTGGCGAATGAAGCTGTTAGCGCGGTGCAGCGCCGCCGCCGTCAGGCGGCTGTCGCCCGTGACGCCATACAGCAGCAGGCAGCGGCTTTCGCCATAGTTAAACAGGTTCAAGCCCCGATCCGCCCAGCCGATCAGCTTCTCCTTACCCGAAAGGGTCAGGGTTATTTCCGTCTCCTGGGCGTCGCTCAGGCGCATCATGGAAACAGGGATTTTAGCCTGGGCAATTGCCCGCACTGCCGCCGCGCCGGCGCGCCATTCACGGAAGAAAGCCGCGTGGAAGCTTTCCGCTTCCGGCTGGCGGCGAATGCGCACCGTCACATCCGTGATAATGCCCAGGCGACCCTCGGAACCCATCACCACATGGCGCAAATCGGGCCCCGCCGCGCTGGCTGGCAGTGGGTGCAGTTCCAGGGGCCCAATGGGCGTTTCCACGTGCCCGCCGGCAAATAACTCTTCAATGCGCCCATAATAATAAGATTGTTGCCCGCTGGAGCGCGTCGCCACCCAACCGCCCAACGAAGAATACTCAAACGATTGCGGGTAATGGCCCAATGTGTATCCCTTGTCGCGCAGTTTCGCTTCCAGGTCTGGCCCCAGCACGCCCGCGCCAAACGTTGCCAGGCGGCTCTCTTCGTCCAGATGCAGCAGCCCGTTCAAGTTGGACAGGTCAATGGTCAGGACGGGCACGTCGCTGGGCAGCGGGTTGATGTGGCCCACCACGCTGCTGCCGCCGCCATAGGGAATGAGGTTGACGCGGTGCGTCTGGGCGTAAGCCAGCAGCGCCTGCACGTCGGCGCGACTGGTGGGATAGGCGACGCCGTCGGGGAAAGCGTCAATATAGCCGGAACGCAGCGCCACCCAATCGGGCAGGCTTTGACCGCGCGCGTGTCGCAGGCGACCTGCCGGATCGGTAGCAATGAGCGGGTGGGCGGGCAGGCGAGATGCCGGCACTCTGGCAACCACCTCGCCAAAAGCCGCATCCGCGTAAGGTGTGCCCGGTCCCAGTTTTTCCGCCAGGTACGCGGCGGCGAATGCCGGCAGCTCCATCGAAATCGTCTCATCTCCCCAACCATTCCAGCGTTTCATCCTGTTTCTCCTCCGAGAGTAACGTGGGTTGGGCATCTTGCCCGACTTTCATCCTTCCTATGACAGCGCGCGCAGGCTGAGGCGAATGCGATCTCCCTGCCAGCCAAATCGTAGCGCGTAATCGCCCGTTGTCAGCGGCACGCGCAGAGTATCCCAGTTTTGCAGGACGACCGGCGGCCCGCTGCTGCTGCGTATCACATTTTCCAGGCCAGAGACTTCCTGGCAGGTATCGGTTATGGCTGAGAGTACAGAAAAACCAATGAAATCTGCGCCATCGTGCAGCAAGAGAAACCTGACCGCGCCAACCGCCTTTCCACCATGCGCCAGATAGACGGCCAGGGGACCAACAGGCTCTTCTTGCTTCAACCAGTCTGCGGGTGTTAACAAACTGCGCCCCCCTGCGCCAGCTTCTACCGTTATCTGTTGTTCGCTGGGAATATCTGCCACGTAATCGCTCAGGCAACTGCCGGCATTTCCGGCTACATCATTCCCCGGCGCGAGCGTCGTTTCTGCGGGTGGCGAGGTTGCTGCCGGCAGCGCTACTGCGCCTGCCGCCGTCGTTGAAGGGATTGCCTCTGGCGTTTCTGTCTCTGAGCGCGCCAACAAAGGCGGCAAAAGCGTAATCAGGGCAGCCAGAACCACTGCCGCTGCGCCAATAAGCGCCACAACTATTTCCGTGCGGTGTTCCCTGGTTTCCTTGCGTCTGGGCCGAGACATGCTTTACACCTCCTACCACAGCCTGCCGGCAGAGCGGGTTGATCTGGATGCCCCTATGGTAATCGAACAGGAGACGCAGTTCAAGAGGAAGTTGACGCCTCAACTTGCAGCTTGCGCTGTCATTCCGAGAGAAATGAGGAATCCCGCTCAACTCGCAATTTGAGAGGGATTTCTCGCCGAAGGCGGCTCGAAATGACATGTTTTGACTGGTTTTCGTTGATAACAAGTCAGGCGTGTTCATGGCTAGCGCGCGCCTTGATAGCTTCATAGGCCACAGGCACGAGTGAAATGAGAATGATCGCCATAATCACCAGGCTGAAATTGTCCCGCACAATGGGCAGATTGCCGAAAAAGTAACCAGTCAATGTAAATAATAACACCCAAAGCACGCCGCCCACAACGTTAAAAACCAGAAAACGCCCATACTTCATCGCCCCCACCCCGGCTACAAAGGGGGCAAAAGTGCGGATGATGGGCACAAAGCGCGCCAGCACCACCGCTTTGCCCCCATGTTTCTCATAAAAGCGGCTCGTCCGCTCCAGATACTCCGGTTTCAAGAAACGCACCGTACCGCTAAAAGCGCGAATGCCAATGAAATGGCCCACCTGATAATTGACGGTGTCCCCCAGAATCGCCGCGCCCATCAGCAGCAGAATCAGCCAGGTCACGTTGAGGTTCCCCAAAGCGGCTAAAGCGCCTGCTGCGAACAAGAGAGAATCCCCCGGCAGAAACGGCGTGACGACCAGGCCTGTCTCGCAAAATACAATGAGAAACAATATCAGATAGGTCCACCCACCATAGTTGCGGATAATCTCGGTCAGATGTTGGTCAATGTGCAGAATAAACTCAATGATGGTTTGAATGATTTCCATGATGAAATAACCTTCGTTCAAGAATGCCGCCGCTGGGCCGGCATCCTGTGCAGGTCTGTGAAGGAACGGGTTTGCTCAGGTAAGGGTTTGGTTTTCGATACGATGCTTGAGACAGGTGAAGAAAGCCTGGCTCTGTTTCTGGATGAGGGGGTGAATGAATTGAGGGGGCATGCCGGCATATCCCCCCACCAGGTCCACGTCCATGCGCCATTGCATCTGTGTAAAACCAGGGATGCCATTGACCAGACGCAGCGCGTTGTGCGCCAGAAGCTGATGGACAACCGGAGGCGTCGCTGCCGCCTGCCCCACAGCCACCCGCACTTGCAAGGTCGCCTCCGATGGCGCCCACTGATGTAACCACTCCAACTCCGCCGCGCACGTCACCGACGCCTGACCGACAGGCACAGCCAGCGTTGCCAGAAAGCGGCGCGCCGGCTCCACCACTGTGACCGACTCCAACCCGGCGACACAGCCGCTCATAGCCAGCGTATTAGTCAGAAACTGCCACACCTCGTTGCGCGCCGCCCGAATGTTGACCGTAATATCAAATCGCATGGCCATTCCGGTGCTTCTCTAGCCAGGCAGGGAAACCCGCCACGGACTGGTCAATAAAGCCATCCACGATTTCGCGCACGCGCCACTGCGTAATGTTTTGCGCAATCCCTTCAACCATCACCGAGGGCATAAAACGCAGCCCTTTCGGGCGGGGCAAAGTAGCCAACAATTCAAACGTGTAATCAATGTGGGTCTGGTTGGGCCCATGGGGGACAAACACAGATTCGCTGGCGTAATAGCCTTGTACCTGAGAGGAGTTAAAAGACGACTTGGCTTTCACTGGCGTGTATCCATCCAACGGCGCAATGCGGATGATGCCTTCATCTTCCAGCACGATTGTCTGCACGTCGCAAAAAATCGTGATCTGGTAAGCGCCCATTTCCGTGGCGCTGTAAACCATCCGATATTTATTTTGACCTAAAGACTCGTGCAGTTCAATGTGGGGAAGAAAATCAATCAGGCGAGATAGATCTCGATAGAAATCAATCGCTGTGGCGACACTGGCGGGAAAGGTGAATGAGCGGCTGTTAGACCCCGCGATTTTCATCATAGGCCCGAATCCATCTCCTCATTATCCTCATTGGGCGTAACCAGTTGGTTAAGGTGCTCTAGTTTGTTGGTCAGAGCGTCAAGCTGGTTTGCCAGATAGGCAATATCCGCTTGTGTAGGCAGCCCACGAGTTTTTAACATCTCTTCCAGCCGCTCCTCGCTGGGCGGAAAGTCAGCCAGACGACGTGTTTGCGCCAGCAGCTTATCGCGCAGCCGGCGACCTTCTTCTTCGGCTAATTCCCCTTTCTTGATCAGCGCCTGAATGCGATGTTCGATTTCATCATCCACCTGGCGGATCAGATCGAGCGGCGTTGCCAGCGCATTACGCAGGGAACTGAGCCGGTCGCCGCCGGCTTTGACCAGACCCGTCAACACAGACTGGGGTAAAAACCCACTCCGTTTCTTTTCTTGCTCAAAGATGATCTGGGTGAGCGTGAGCGTAGTCAGGTCTTCGCCAGTCGTGTGATCTAAAACCTGAACTTCCTGCCCATCGCGAATCAACTCCCCGATGCCTTCCAGGGTGATATATCTCTTGGCCTCTGTATCATAGAGCTTGCGGTTAGGATAACGCTTAATCACGGCCATTAATCCCTCCGTTACGCACAATCGGTCTGCAAAAAGCCTCGTCGGCGCGCTGGCAGCGGTGTCAACTGTATTGTTGCGCGCCCCAAGACGCTTCCGCTTGTTTCACGGTGTAGCGTGGTTTGATTGGACAAGTCAGATGGTAGCCTGCCTGGTTTTGCCAGTGTGAACGGCTCCATGATTTTATTATATGCGTACTGGCAGAACTGCGCCATCTGC
>CAYQYJ010000305.1:0-3094 GCA_964421605.1 uncultured Ardenticatenaceae bacterium
GCCAACCGGGGAGAGATTGGGGTGCGGGTGGTGCGCACTTGCCGCGAAATGGGGATTGAGTCAGTGGCTATTTATGAGGCGGCAGACAGCGGTTCGCTGCACGTGCGGCTGGCGGACGAATGTGTGTTGCTGGATTCGGCGCAGGGGTTTGCCGACGAAGCCGCCGTGCTGGCGGTGGCTAAAGCCAAAGGGGTAGACGCCATCCATCCTGGTTATGGCTTCCTGGCGGAAACGCTCAATTTTGTGCGGGCGTGCGCGGCTGCCGGCATCGCTACCATTGGCCCCTCCGCCGACTTCATTGCCACCGTGCGTAACAAAATTGACGTCCTGGAAACAGCCCACGCCGCCGGCTTCCCGACCGTCGCCTATTCTAAACGCTCCTTTGGGCCCGACGAATTTGATGAACTTCAGGCGGAAGCGGAGCAAATGGGTTATCCCCTGGTGGTCAAATCGTGCCGCGGCGGACGAGGGCGAGGCTCCCGCCTGGTGCGCCGCCGCGAAAATCTGGCGCAAACGGTGCGGCGCGCCCGCGCCGAAGCCCAAACCCATTACGGTTACGAGCGCCTGTACCTGGAAAAGGCGATTATGGCGGCGCACCAGATTGGCGTGCAAATCCTGGGGGACAATCAGGGCAATCTGGTGCATTTGGGCGAGCGGGAAGGGTCGCTCATTTATAGCAATCAGAAGGTAATCGAAGAAGCGCCGGCCCCCAGTTTGACGCCGGGGCAGCGAGCGCAGATCCAGCAAACGGCTCTGGAACTGGCGCGGTTGTTTGGGCTGCAAAATGCCGGCACTGTCGAATTCCTCGTAGACAGCAGCGGCCAACAATATTTCGCCGAAATCAAACCCCGCTTGCAGCGGGAACACATGCTCACCGAAATGATCACGGGCGTAGACCTGGTACGGGAACAAATTCAACTGGCTGCCGGGCAATCCCTGTCCTTTAGTCAGGCCGACATTGCCTGGAAGGGGGCGGTCATGGCCTGCCGCATCAGCGCCGAAGACCCCTGGAACAACTTTTTGCCCAGCCCCGGCGTTGTGCGGCGCGTGCGCCTACCCGATGGGCCGGGCGTCCGCGTGGACACCTACGTCTACAGCGGCTGCGAAATCCCCGCCGCCTACGACCCCCTTATCGCCAAGCTTGCCGTCTGGGGCGAAGATCGCCCGCAATGCCTGGCGCGCATGCGCCGCGCCCTGGAAGACTTCATTTTCATTGGACAGCCAACCAATGTCCCCTACGTGCAGCGCATCCTGTACGCGCCCGAATTTATCGGCGGCGATTACAACACCGAATTTCTGGCGCACCCTTTCCGCGACGAGCCGCCGCCCATAGACCACTTCCGCGACCTGGCTGTAGCCGCCGCGCTGATTTATCTGCGCCGCGCGCACGCCTTCGCCCCCTCCCAGCCGGAGCGCCTGCGCTCCGGCTGGCATCGTGACAGCCGCCGGCTGCCTGGTCAGGGATGAAATTTTGCCGCGAATTTCACGAAAATAACGCAAGTGGTGGGCGTCAGCCCCGCCTGCGGCGGGGCTGACACCCATTTTTATGGGCAATGGGGGGCGCGTCTGCGCCCCCCATTGCCCAGCTAAAGATCCTGTTTTTTTGAGGAAACAGTATGAGCAAGTTAGCTGTTACCCTGGGTGGACACACCTTTGAAATCGAAGTGAAATGGATTCCGCCGGATGGCAAATCCTTCGCGGTGGTGGCCAATGGCCAAACGGTGTTGGTGACTATTCCGGCAGCAAACCGCCCGGCGGCAGACCTGGAATGGGTCATCGTGAACGACCGTCCCTATGAACTCGTTTACGACAGTGAACTGCGCTGGATTCGCTCTTACAGCGGTATTCACCGCCTGGAAGTACGGGACATGGAAGCCACTTTTGCCCGCCCGCCCAGCGGGGACGGGCGCGTGAAGGCTCCCATCCCGGGCCTGATCACGCGCGTGGTGGCAGCAGTAGGGGATCAAGTTCAGGTGGGGCAGCCACTGCTCGTCCTGGAAGCGATGAAGATGGAAAATGAAATCCGTTCGCCGGCGGCGGGAACGGTCGTTTCCCTACACGTGCAGGCGGGCCAAAGCGTGGTTCGCGGCGAGGTGATGGCGGAGATTCAATAGAACAGGATTACGCAGATGTATTGGGCGACTGGTTAGGGAGCGTCGCCTCTGACCACTCGCCACTGTTCACTCCTTTCGCACGCGGCGGTACAAAACAGCTACCCGGTCACGCCTGTTAAAAAAAGCCGGAATGGGTTAAAATGAGTGGCAATTACTCAGCGATTTTTCTAGGAACAGTATATGTTTAATCTGACGACACTGCTGTGGGGATTGTTGGCATTTGCCATCGTGCGCGGCAATCGCATCTGGTATGCGCGCAAGATTAAAGCGCTGCGCGTGCCGCGGCGTCCCCTGGCGCACCAACTAATGGCGGGGGCAGGCGCGGCCGTCGCCGTTTTTACCTTGACGCGCCCGCTGGATGTGATCGGGTTTTTGTTGGCGGCGGTGGCTTTGATTGCCGGCATCCGCTTCATCTACACCACCCTCAGCAGCCGCCTGCCTGGCAAACAAATCGCCGTCCGCCCCGGACAGCCAGCGCTTAACTTCACCGCCCTGAACGGTCACAGCGAACCCTTCACCCTCTCCTCTCTCAGCGGGCGTCCCATTCTGATCAAATTCTTTCGCGGTCATTGGTGACAATATTGTCGCGCTGAGTTGCAGCGCTGGCAGGCTCTAGGCTCCGAATTCGCCGCCCTGGGGGTGCAATTGGTCGCCATCAGCCCCGATACACCTGCCGAAGTTGCCCTGATGCAGGAACGGGAGGGGCTGCGCCATATCACCCTGCTCAGCGACGAAGCGTTGGCGGTGGCGCAGCTATACAATTTGATGCACGAAAACGCCTTGACAGATTACCCCAAACGCAAGCTGCGACGCGCCTTGATGATTCCCACTACCCTGCTCATTGGCGCTGATGGGCGCGTCAAATGGTTGGAACAGACCGATGACTACCGCATCCGCGAGGACGCCGCCCATGTCTTAAACGCCGTTAAACAGGCGTTGGCTGCGTAACGCCCGCTACTCACCCGCCGCCGCTTATTGCG
>CAYQYJ010000305.1:3194-4956 GCA_964421605.1 uncultured Ardenticatenaceae bacterium
AAAATCTACATGCTGTCTGGTTTTTATGGCCTCTTTTAGCGAAACAAAATCGCCGCTGTCAGACGAGCAACTGATTGCTGCCTGCCGCGCCGGCAACGAAGAAGCGTGGCAGGCGTTGGTACAGCGGTATTCGCGTCTGGTGTACACGGTGCCCCGGCGCTATGGGCTGACGTCTGCCGAAGTTGAGGACGTCTACCAGAGCGTGTGGATGAACCTGCTGCAAAATCTGGCGCAGTTGCGCCAGCCGGAGCGGGTATCCGCCTGGCTGGTGACCACAGCCCGCCGCCTCTGTTGGGAACAACGCCGCTATGCCAGTTATACGCGCACAACCACAGTTCCGCCAGACGAAATCCCTGCCGATAGCTGGGTAGAAGCGATGACGACGGAAGAAATCGTCTCTCGTTACCAGCAGCACGAGACGCTGCGGCAGGCGTTTACCCGTCTGGGCGATTTTTGCCGCAAGCTGCTGCAACTGCTTTATTACACCATTAATCGGCCCACCTACAGCCAGATTGCGGCTGAGCTCAATCTTCCCATTGGCTCTATCGGCCCCATGCGCGCCCGCTGCCTGGAAAAGCTACGCGAGTTGATGACAGAATAACCGTCCTGAACACCCGCCTGTCTGCCTTTCTTCCATGATGATACCCCGTACAAAAGAACTATTTTTCCAGTATATGCCGTTTCAGGTGTATTTTCAGGTCATTCATTCTCTCTGTTAATGCAGAGAGAAGTCAATGATTACTGTTCCTGAGACTGATCACATTCCCTTCGAGGTACTGGCCGATTACGCGGAAGGTAAAGGCGCGCCTTCCACAGAAGGCGCACCTTCTGTGGAAGGCGCTTCTGCGTACAGCGCTGCGAGCATTACCGCTCATTTGTCTGGCTGCGCGCGCTGCGCGGCGGACGCAGCCTGGCTGCGCCAGACCTTCCGTTTGCTGGCTAGCGACGATTGGGAAGAGGCCCCGCCGGCGTTGATGCAGGCGGTTATCCAGGCTTATTCGCCATCTTCCATGCCCGCTGCCCAATTCCTCTCCCATCGCCGCCGCCCTGTCTGGTTGCCCATCATCGCTGTGGCAATTGTGATTTTGATTGGAATAGGTATTGGTCTGAACCGCAGTGGGCGCTTCCAACCGCCGACGGAACTGCCGGCAGCCGTGGTCACGCAGCCAGCCGGGTTGGTGGAAATCAAACATGCCGGCAGCGTCGCCTGGCAACCCACCTCCGCCGAAACTATCCTACAGGCCGGCGACCAGGTGCGCACCGGGGCTGGCTCAATGGTCACGTTACCCTTGTTCGACGGCAGTACGCTTGACCTGGCCGCCAACACCGAAGTCAACCTGGAAATCGCCCAACCAACGGCTGACGGCGACGGGCGAGTCATTGTGCTGCGTCAGAACACGGGCCAGATCCACTATCAAGTGCAAACTGATAGCGCCGCTGCCTCTCGTTTTGAAATCCACACCCCGACGGCGACGATTCTGGTGCGCGGCACAGTATTCGATACAGAAGTAAAGGATAACGGAGCCACCACGATTCGCGTTACTGAGGGTCAGGTGGCCGTACGCGCCCAGGGCGGCCAGGTAGAAGTCAGCAGTGGACAGACGGCTCAGGTGGAACCGGGCATGATGCCTGTATTAACTGCCATCGAATTAGCCACAGCCACCAGCGAGCCCGTCTCCGCGCAACAGCTAACCCCACTACCCATAACGACGGCGACAATGGAGATTCTGGCTTCAGCCACTTTATCTGTGACCACGTCTCC
>CAYQYJ010000306.1:0-1109 GCA_964421605.1 uncultured Ardenticatenaceae bacterium
ACAAAGGAAAACACGGCAAACCCAAACCAGACCGCAGCCAGATTATTCGCCCGCGCCTGCCGCCGCAGCAGCCATAAAAGCACAGGAATGCCCGCCAGCGCCTCCAGCAAGCTAAAAGGAAAGGCGGACTCTGGCGTGGGAATCGCGCCGAATGCCAGCAGCAGCGTACTGAACCCCCACCCTTTGATGGGAAAGCTGTCGGACCCGCTGCCAGAGATGTACAACACCGTGTCCTCCACCAGGGCCGGCGCATCCCAGATCAGGAACGGCAGCAAAATGCCAGCAACCACCACCCCTAATGGCCACGTTTGTTTGAGTAGATGACCCAGGCTGCGTTTGCTAATGCCGGCAGGCAGCAAATACAACGCATAAAACGGCAGAAAAAACCAGGCCGAATGCTTCACCATCAACGTGCCGCCCAACACCGCCGCCGCAGCCGTCACCCGCCCCCGCGCCAGCAAAACCGTCGTTAATGCCAGCCCCGCCAGAACGACCACATCGTTGCGCCCATCCGCCAGGTAAAAGGCAAACAAATAGTTGAGACCTACAGCCGCCAGCAGCGCCAACTGCCGCCGCCGCCCCGACGTTAGCTGCGGCAGCAGCAGCAAAACCAGAAAGAAAGCCAACAAATACACAAACCGCTGATCGTACCAACCCCACGCCGCCTGGCTCAGAACGTAAAACGGCAGCGACAATAGAAATAAAAACGGCAGGTAGGCGTTATGATACAGGGGAGCCTCGGTCAACGGCGGCTCCTGACCAGGGAAATCCGCCATAGGCGTGTTAACATAATCCTCTGTGTACGGATTCCGACCAGCCAGCAAGAACTTGATAGCCTCTTCCGTCTGGATCAAGCCATCGTGGGCGTGCGTCGCTGGCCCCTCTTGCAGCCGTTGCATCATATTCAGGCCAGACGGCAGCAGCGTCGCCATCATCACTGCCAACAGCACAATCGCCAGCCGCGCCAGATGCAGCCGCCGCGCCAGCCCGCTCGTCTCGTCTACTTGCGCAAACGCCAGATCCAACGCCACATAAACAGCCAATAAAACGACCAGCAACCCATTGCTGACCGGGTTAAACCACAAATGCGGCAGGCTCAGCAGCAGCAG
>CAYQYJ010000306.1:1209-4950 GCA_964421605.1 uncultured Ardenticatenaceae bacterium
GCGGCGCACCACGCCAGAGGCCAGCCACTCCAGCACAAAAACCACGATCACGCCCAACAGCGCCCCAAACACCCCGCCCGCAGCCGTGTTGATCGTCGTTTTCGGGCTGTCCAGGCTGTACGTAGGCATGTCAATCGGCTCAATACCAATGCGATCTTCTTTGCGCAGCGTGGCGTTGATCTCTTCTTGCCGCTGGATGAGCAAATCACCCCAGGTGCGGGCAACGTCGTTGGCCAGATCGCCGTTGCTATTTTTGACGTCGAACTGAATGATAAAACGGGAGTCGTCCGACGTCACAGCCACGTCGCCTAACAACTGGCGCGGCGTCATGTCCAATTGGAGCTGGTTGATGACCAGGTCAGCGCGCAGGCTGCTCAACATCCAGGATTCATAGCCGCGCAGCAGCACTTTGGCTGCCTGCGCCTGCCCAAAGTCGGTGCGGGAGGGGCTGACCAGCAGTTTCAGGCTGCTCTTGTAGACGGGGGTTTGCATTTTACTGAAGCCAAAAGCGGCGGCGGCCGTAAGAAGCGCCAGCAGGATAATCAGCCAGCCGCGCTGGCGCAAAATTCGTACATAATCGCCTAGTTCCATAGGAGGTTCCTTTGTGGAGCATCGAAATAGAATGACTGGCAGAAAACAACCTGCGTGTCACTCTGAGCGGAATCTACGCAAAAGTCGCCAGGATTCCCTGGTTTTTCTTTGCCCGCTTTGCGTCTTGGCGGTGAAATTCCCAAAAGGCAGGTCATTTGTGCCGCGGTATTTCGCCCAGAACGGGCAGGGAAAGTTCTTCAACTTCCTCCCGACCGCGCAGGGTGGGGTCCAGGTATTCGACCAGGAAAGCCAGCCCCAGACCGGCGCCAAGAGCCAGCAAGAGGCGCAAGGGCAGGTCTAGCTGGCTGCGAATGCCGGCAGCAATCGGGTTCACCACCGGTTCGTCCAACACCAACAACGTCGCCGGCGCGCCCGCCAACTGCGGCAGCGCATTCCCATTTTCTGTTTGCAGCACGTCTATGGCTGCCAGCATCATGGCTCGCAGCGTCTCCGGATCGCCGCCGTAGGTCAGCGACAACTGCATCAGGCTGCGCGTGTTGTCCGCGTGCAACCCGCCCATAATGACGCCTGCCGGCACGTCTATCCCCTGCGCCGCCAACCGGTCGCTGACCAGTTGCGCAAAATTCAACCCATGCGCCCAATCCGTCAGGCCGTTGACCACGTATTCTGAAGCCTGCCAGTTTGCCAGCCGTTCTTCGTCTTCCAGGGCAGCGGCGGCTGTGGGCAGTTGCCCCACAATAAAGCGCACGCCCACGTTATAAGCCGGCGGCGGCGGCGTGTAAGTTGCCACGCCCACCGCCAATACCACCAGGGCTGGCACGACAATCAACAGCCAACGGCGTTTTAAGACTTTCCAATAGGCGCGTAGTTCCATGTGCGATGCTCGTCTAACTTGCGGTTCACAAAATCCATCATCTGCTGCCGAAACAAATCCACGTCATAACGGCGGGCATGGGCGCAAAGGACAGCCGGGCTGAGGCCCAGCGGGTCAAAGTCGCGCACCGTCGCCGCAATAGACGCCGCCGATTGTTCCGTAAACAAAGCGCCCGTTTCGCCAGGGATCACCGTATCCAGCGCGCCGCCAGCGGCATAGGCAATCACAGGCCGCCCCGCCGCCATAGCTTGAATGGGCGCAATGCCGAAATCTTCTTCGCCAGGGAACAGAAAGGCGCGGCAGCGCGCCATGAGATCGGGCAGGTCGGCGTCGGGGACGTAGCCCAGAAAGGTAATCGTAGGCCCAGCCAGGGCTTGCAGTCGGTCGCGGTCGCGGCCCGTGCCGGCAATAACCAGCGGCAGTTGCAGTTGGTTAAACGCCTCAATCATCAAATCCAGCCGGCGATACGGCACCAGCCGCCCCACAAACAAATAATAATCCTCCACCCGCGCCGCCGGGGCAAAGCGGCTGGTGTCCACCGGTGGGTAAATAATAGTCGAGTCGCGGCGATAGACCCTGGCGATTCGGCGACGCACAGCCTGCGAGATAGCCACGAAATGGTCTACCCGATCCGCCGCCAGCCGATCCCATTGGCGCAGTTGCGTCAGAAACGGCGGCAGCAGCAGGCGTACCAGAGGTCCCAAATTTTCCTGTTCGGCGTATTGGTGGTAACGCCAGACGTAGCGGGTCGGGGTCAGGCAGTAACACAGGTGCAGCGTGTGCGTGTCAGTGATAATGCCATGACAAAAGCCGCTCTTATTGCTGATGACCAGATCATACTCGCGGAAGTCAAACTGCTCAAAGGCAAACGGGTAAAAGGGAAAGTAAAGCTGCTGTTTGCGCCGCGCAAAGGGCAGGCGGTCTATGATGGAAGGGCGAATATCCCAGGCGCGCCAGGATGCCGGCATCTTCTCCCGCGCATACAAAGACGTGTACACCGGGGCGCCAGGAAATAACTCCACCAGCGCCGCCAGCACATCTTCGGCCCCGCCCATTTGATTCATCCAGTCATGTACCAGCGCGACTTTCATGCCTGTCACGGGGCTGCTCACCCAACCCTTTCCACCGTCATTGAATTCCCAACCGTTCCATGCGCGCCGCCAGTTCCGCTTCCACTTCCAGGCTTTGCATAGCATCGTCAAGTTGATTGTCCAACCCGCTAGCCTGTACCTCCCAGGCGGCGTCCGCATGGTCCAGTCGCTGCCGGATATTCTCCGCCGCCCGCGCCACGTCGCTGTCCCCGGTGCCCATCAAGGAGTCCAGCGACTTCATCGCCTGCGTCGAAATCTCTTTCGCTTTCGCCAGTTGCAGCAAAAAGCCCAACTCCTCCCGCTCCTGCCGCACCAGGTTAAGCCGCCCTTCCAGCTTGATGCGCACATCCTCCAGCATCTCCGCCGCCGCCACTTGCCGCTCCAGCGAACCATCGTAGGTCCGGATAAGCTGCATGGTGGAGGTAAGCTGCTTTTGCGTCACCATAGCTTCCGTCTGGCGACCTTTGAGCAGGAAGGCGTCTACAGCCGCGTCCAACTGGGCGGCCCTCTCCGCCAGGTTGTCCCGCCGCCGTTTGGTGGTCTTCACCTGCGCATACATCGGCTCAATTGTGCTGACAAACTGCGCCAGTTCGCGCTCCGCCTGGCGGATATACTCATCATACACCGCCAGATCGCTTTTCTGCACGGCGCGGTCCGCCATCTCGTGCAAATTTGCTCTAACAAGAACACTGAGTTTTTGGAATAATGATGCCATGCCAGAGATTATAAAGCGTTACGAGCCGGGGGGCGAGTTAGAAAAATAAACGGCGGTCACGCGACGCTATGCGCGTGACCGCCGTCTGCCGCTCTGACCTTGGCGTCAGGAGAGAGCCTGAGGACAAAACCTCAGGAGGCCAGAGTTCAACAGCAATACAATTGTGCTGCCGCGCCCATCCAGGTTACGCGGTTTCTTTCACGACGATTTCTTCCTCGTCAAAAGGCTGCGCTTTAGCCACCGGATCTGCCTCTTCGGGCAAGATAAGGGCCAGCAACAGGTAAAGCAGCGCGCCCGTGCCCATAGAGGACAGGGCAATCAAGACAAAAGCCGCCCGAATAAATACGGGATCAATACCCAGATAGTTGGCAACACCCGCCGCCACGCCCAGGAAAATACGTTCGTCTTTGGAACGGTAAAGTCGTTTGTCACTCATAACGAAAATCTCCTTCGTAAATAGTAGGGCGATTTTGGAAAATCGCCCGCCCGATTTTGGAAAATCGGGCTAC
>CAYQYJ010000307.1:0-4948 GCA_964421605.1 uncultured Ardenticatenaceae bacterium
TGGCGGGCGGCAGCCAGTTCGGCGGGGTGGGTGGCGCCAATGACGTAACCGAGCGCGCCCTGCGTCTGCCAGGTTTGGCTGTGGCGGATGACGGCGGCAGCCAGGCTGGTCTCATCTTGGAGATCGCCCTGGAAGGGCGAGCCGCTGGGGTTGGAGGTGCGCGCCAGCAGGTAGACGGCTTTGTCGGGGCGAGCGCCAATCATGGGCAGCACGGCTTCCGCGCCGACGTAGGGGTTAACGGTGACGGCGTCCACCTGCCACAGGTCAAACAAGCCGCGCCCCCAGGCAGCCTGGGTATGGCCGATGTCGCCTGTTTTGCAGTCCAGAATGATGGGGATGTGGCGGGGGATGTAGGCGATGGTGCGCTCCAGGGCGATGATGCCGGCAGCCCCCCACTGCAAGTAGAAGCCCAGGTTGGGTTTGTACGCGCAGACCAGGTCGTGGGTGGCATCAATGAGGGCTTTGTTGAAAGGGAGAATGGGTTCGTCCCAGGCTAATGCCGGCAGCGGCAGGCGCTCTGGCTGGGGGTCGAGGCCAATGCACAACCAGGAGTTATGCTGCTCTTGGGCGCGTTTCAATTTTTCCAGATAGGTCATGGGAGAATTATAGACGCACCAGGAACATCTGGCGATGCGGATGGGGCGCTGATTTTGGGGGGATTGGGTTTGGCTGGGGAGGAAGCGGTTCAGGCGGTGGGGGGCGAGGTTTCGATTATCAGGTTGAGGGGGGCCACGATTTTTTCCTGGGTGGGATCGAATATCTGGTCAATGGGTAAGGGGGGGTAGGTGAGGGAAGTGGACGTAAGCGCCTGCGTCTGGCGGTAGCTGCCCCAGGACAGGGTGGCAAACAGGGGGGGCGTTTCGCCGGCTTGAGCCACTGCCAGCGCCAGGTTCAGGGCGTCGGCGTCGGCGGGGTGGATGGCGTCCAGGGCGACGTCCAGCAGGAAGCCTTCCACGTCTACCTGGCTGCGAAAGAGGGCGTAGCGAATGTCGCCGGTGGGGTCAATTTCGGCGCGGTAGGTGGGGGTGGAAGATGCCGGCAGGAAGATAGATTGCAGTTGGGCGGCGGTTTGGCGCCAGGTGACGCGCCAACGCTGGCGATGCCACCAATCCACGACGGGTTGGGGAGGAACTTTATTGAGAATCTCCTGGTAGTGGGGTGGCTCAGAAAGGGCAGCAGACGGCGGGCTGGCGGGGGGAATACCCGCCTGCATCCGCTCTAGTGTTTCTAATGTTTCTAAAAACGCCCGCCGCAGCGCGGCATTGGCCAATAACTTACGAAAAAAGGTAGGATGGCTTTTAGAAATATCTACGCCTTGCAAAGCCTGCTCAGCCATCAAGTCCAACAGGTCTTCATCCGTTTTGTCAATATCCGCCCCCGCATCAGAAAATAACGACAAATGCTCGCGTAGCTGCGCCTCCCGGGCTTTACGCCTCCCCTCCGGGGTCAGTTGGGCGCGCAGATGCGCCAGCCTGGCGAGAATGTCGTTGGACGGGTCGTTTGATGCCATGATAACTATTATACGCTTTTGTGGTTAAGATTTCTCTTAATCGCTTCATGGCTTTGTAATGGAAGTTGTAAACAGCCCGTACAGTTTTCTGCATGACCTCGGCGATTTCTTGATACTCCATCTCGTCGAGGTCGTGCAGTTGGATCACGACACGGTAATTAGTGGGGAGGTCTCGTAAGGCAGCCAGCAATTCGTCGCTGTGGGTGAGAGCGATCAACTCATCTTCATGCGACCGGTAGACTGCGCCAGACTGCCACTGCTCCAGCCCCACCATCTGCTTGTCGCACAACCGTTTGTGGCACATGGCCCGGTCAATCTGTTTGCGGCAAACATGCTGCACCACCGTGCGCGCCCAACGCTCAAATGGAATGTCATAAGGGAAGTGGGCCAACATGAGTTGTTCAACGGCAAACGACCGGTAATCCTGCACCAGGCGGAATGTGCCTTCATTGGGCACAAAACCACGACTGATCAGGTAATCATAAACCCAGTCCTTTACGTCCTCGTAAAATGGCTGCCATAAATCTGAATCGCGCTCAATCTGCAGCCCCTCCACTTTGGCGCACTGCCGTTGGTAATTGCCAATCACGTACCTGACATACCCCTCCAGGTCGCGCTCTCGGCCCGCGTCTAAAGAAATTTTGAATCGCCCCCGCTTCACATTTTCGCAAATAATATGAGTTACCCGGCCAATGATTTCTTCCGCCCCGTCACCATCATCTCCGACAATCCTGGGGATGAGGGCTGCCAACTTATCATGCTCCACACACATGCCACAATCCTCCTGCTGCCGCCCGATACAATTGCTTTACTCCACAAAGGACCCACTCGCTGTAAAGTAGTTTACATTATAAATGAGTAAATTCTAAATGCAAGATAAAATTAAATGAATTTGAGGGATTCTGAGCAAAGTCAGGCGTCAGTTTGTTTATTTTTACTGAATTTTACTCTTTTTTGCGCTATTTTGCGCGCACGGAAATGAATTCGGCAGTAGGAACATGTGATTACAGGATAATCAGGGGATGTTTTGAGGATATGGGCGGCGGCGGGGACGATGCCGGCAGCCATTTAGAAGCAAAATGAGCCAAAGGGAGAAAAATCTGAGAAAAAGGGGATAGTAATAACCAGAGTGATACAAAAGACTGCAAAAGTCTTTGAGACTTTTACAGTCTATCTGATAGTGCGTCAGTCTTGAATAGGCCGGGGGAGCAAGAAATAGTTCCGGGGCTTGGTGGTGCAAGGCACTGGCCGAACGGTTTTGGTCTGTTGGAACTCCTATGGCCAGTGCCTCGCACCTGTATAGTTACTTTTGTGAAAGGGTCACAGCGCAAAATCCTTATAGTTTATTTTGATCTATAAATAGGGAATTATTCCCCGCAGGAGAAAACTCATGAACGATACCGAACAAGCCGATATGGTGATGACGGTCAAAGAAGTATCTACTTATCTCAAGCTGGCGGAATCTACCGTTTATCGCCTGGCGCAAGATGGGCGGCTTCCAGGCCGAAAATTTGGGGGGGCGTGGCGGTTTTCACGTAAGACGTTAGATAACTGGTTTCGACAGGCGGAGGCGGCTCAATACAGCAGCGAAACCGCCTGATTAGTCCGGCTGAAGCCGCTGCTCCGGAAAGTTGGCGTTACGCCGCGTGAAACCGCGCTTTCAGGTCCCGTTTTAGAATTTTGCCCGCGCCAGAAACAGGCAGGCTTTCTAAAAATTCAACGCGCCGCGGCACTTTGTAGCGGGCTAGATGCTGCTGCATAAAAGCCAGTAAATCGGCGGCGGCAACGGCTGCGCCTGGTTTCAAGACGACACAAGCCAACCCAATCTCCCCCCAATGCGCGTCGGGCAGACCGATGACGGCGCACATATGTACGGCGGGGTGCTGGTAAAGCACGGCTTCAATTTCCGCCGGGTAGACGTTTTCCCCACCGGATATAAACATATCCTTCTTGCGGTCAACGATGGTGAAGTACCAGCCGTCGTCGTATCGCGCCAGGTCTCCCGTGTGGAACCAGCCATCGTCGTCCAGGGCGGCGGCGGTAGCCTGGGGATTGCGGAAGTAGCCGGAGGATTGGCTGGGCCCTTTGAGCACCAGCTCGCCGACCTCGTTTGCGCCCAATGGCTGGTTCTGCTCGTCCACAATGCGGGCGTCCACAAAGAAATTGGGGCGGCCTATGCTGCCGGCTTTGGCAATGGCGTCGTCTGCCGCCAGGGCAAAAATGCCCGGCCCAAACTCGGTCATGCCAAAGCCCTGCTTGAAACGAATCCCCTTTTCGGCGGTGTACTTTTGCACCAGGGGAACCGGCAGGGGCGCGCCGCCGCTGGTGCAAAAACGCAGGGACGACAGGTTGGCTTCTTCCCAGTTGGGCGCCTGGGTCAACATCTGGTACATGGTGGGCACGCCGGCAAACAGGGTGACCTGTTCTTGTTCGATCAGGCGCAGTACCTGCTCTGGATCGAACTGGCGGGTGAGGATGGTTACGCCGCCCAGGATAACGTTGGGCAGGGTGTAGACGAATAAGCCGCCAGTGTGGAAAAGGGGAAAGACGTTCAGGTAGGTGTCGCCGTGGTGCAGATCGTGAATGATAGTGTTCAGCGTATTCCAGGCGATCATGCGGTGGGAAATCTGAGCGGCTTTGGGCAGGTCGGTGGTGCCGCCGGTGAAGATAAGGGCGGCGATTGTCTCTTCATCTACGGAATCGGCGGTAACGGGGGCGGGGCTGGCGGATTGGAGGGCGGTTTCATAGTGGAGGCTGGCAACGCCTGCCCCATCAAGATGAAGGTAGTGGGTGATGCTGCGGGCGCGGTCATCGGGCTGGAGTTGGTGAATGGCAGAAAGGAAGTCGTCGGCGTAGATGAGAAGTTTGGGGGTGGTGTTGGCGAGAATGCCGGCAATTTCGCGCCAATGCAGCCGCCAGTTCAGCGGCATATGAATGGCCCCTAGCTTACTACACGCAAAAAACGTATCCAGATGCTCCACCCCATCCCGCGCCAGAATGGCCACGCGGTCGCCCGGCTGTACCCCAGCCGCCTGCCGCAGCCAGTTAGCCAGACGATTGGCGCGTTCATTCATCTGGGCATAGGTTAAACGCCAGGAAGGGGATTTGCCGGCATCCACCACCGCCAGATGATCCGGTGAATAAATTGCCCGTCTGCCAAGATAATCGCCAATGAACATTTCTATCCCTTCAAACATCGCAGAAGGTCAGGCGCGCCGTTTTACGACAGAGTTCCGCCAATTTCTTTACGTGGCTCTGGGGTCTCTGGCTGAACTTGATACGCAAACAGTCATTGCTAACAAACTCGGCTATCTTTCGGCTGAACAGTTACAGGGAATCGAATCAGATATCACCGAAATCCGCAAAATGCTGCACGTTCTCATTGCCCACCTACCCCGCAACCGTTAACCCATGCCTCTCCGCCACTGTTCACTCATC
>CAYQYJ010000308.1:0-4935 GCA_964421605.1 uncultured Ardenticatenaceae bacterium
TGGCGGCGCCGTAGCCGCGGGACACCATCGCTTCCGCCAGCCCCATAGCCCGCTCCAATCCACCCACCAATAAAGGGATCACAATAGGCTGCCAGTCGCGCCAGCCGCGCAGTTGGTGACCGCGAATGGCCTGCGCTTCACGAATGCGCTGCCAGTGTTGCATAGTGGCAGGCACATACGTAATGGCGATCAAGATCACCACGCCCAGGTCCCGCAGCGCCCGCGGCAGCAACCGCACCATAGCATGAACGGGCACAATGGCGTTAAGGGCTATAAATATGCTCAACAAGGTCAGCAAGACCAGCCCGTTACTGGCGCCAGCAACTGCCGCTTCCAGGGTGATCACACCGCCAATCAGGGGCCAGGATGCCGGCAATCGCAGCAGCGCCGTTTGCCCCAGATGCAAGAACAAGGCGTTAAAAAGCGCCGAAAACAGGAGAATGAATCCCCCCAAGCGCCATAGCGACAGACGCATTCCCTGCCCCGGCAAGCCATGCGCCGCCGTCGTCAGGCGCGCCGCCAGTAAAATAATCAAACTATAAAGCGGGTTGCGCGCCAACATAGCCGCCGCCGCCGCCGCCAACGTCCACGCCAGCCAGGCGCGGCTGTCGCCGCCTGCCGTCATTCGCTTGTGCTCCGAGATCATTCAGTCACTTGTTGAAATTGAAAACGGTCGCGGAAACGAGCCAGGGCGCGAATGGCGGGCATTCCCAATACCAACAGCAGCGCCACATTGCCTCCAGCGCGGATCAGGTCCCACCAAAGGGAGGTGCTGGCGTAAAACGCCAGGTAGCGGGCTGCCCCGTCTGCCAGACCCAACCCTGGCTGCCAGTTATCGCTGCCGCCGCCCACGGCAAAGGGCCAGAAGTAGAGATTCATCAGCAAACCAAATAGCACTCCCCAAATAAAGGCGAACAAACAGAGCAGCGGCAGGGGCTGGCGCAGCGGCGGCAGCCAGCCCGCCGTCAGCCCTACCCAGCCGGCAGCAAACATCTGGTAAGGCAGCCAGGGGCCCACGCCGCCCGTGATTAAGGCGGAGACGAGCAGGGTCAAAGCGCCCATCAAAAAGCCAAAGCGGGCGCCAAAGACAAAACCCGCCAGAATGATAGGGGCAAAGATGGGTGAAAAACCACCCGGGCCAGGGACAGCCGTTTCCAGGAAACGGAGCGCCGCCGTCACCGCCACCAACACGCCTAGCGCAGCCACCACTTTGGCGCTGACCGTCTGTCCCTGCATTTCCACCAGCAGGATCAACAGACAACCAGTCAACAGCAGCATGGTCAGCAGCGGCGCAGCCTGCCGCGCCCCGGCAGCGGCAGTCAGTTGGGCGGCGTTCAGGAAGAAAGGGTAAGTAAAGGCTGCCAGCCCAATCAAGCCGCTGAGGCCGTAAAGTAAGATTGACAGGGTGGGCTGCGCTATGCGGCGCATCACCTGGCTCTCCGTTTTCGCTGCAACGCCAGCGCTCCGCCCAGACCCAGACAAACCAGAGCAAAGGCGGCATAGTTCAGCCAACTGCCGGCAGCGGCTGCCGCGGCGGCGTCTGCCGGCAGCGCCGTCGGTAATAGAACGGGAGGCGGCGCGGCAGCCGCGCTCACGGCGGCGGGAGTCTCGACGGTGACCGTCGCAGCAGGAATAACGAAGGCGATAGCGGCAGTGGGCAGGGCAGCCGGCGGCGACGGGGTGGGGGTAAAGGTTTGAGCGGTGGGGAGAGTCGCTGGCGAAAGGTTTTCAGTGGCAGTTGGATTGGCAAGCATAACAACAGTCGCCTCTAAGGTGGTCGTCATTGGCGCGGGCGCGGGCGGGGTATGGGTGGGCTGTCTGGTGGGCAGCGGCGGCGCCAATGTAGCCGTAGCGGCAGCCGAAGTCGCCGTAGGCGGCGGCTGCACGGTTACGCTGACTTGCCGCTGTAGTTCGCCGCCAGCGTGGGCCACGCGCAAGGTGTAGGTTTGCGTCTGCGCCGGGCATACCTGACGCGCGCCCACGCCTTCCACGCCAGCCCCATCCAGATACACCGCTGTGGCGTAATCCACTTGCCAGTGTAGGACGGTGCAAATGCCGGCATTCACCGTCGCCGCCTCCACCCAAAAGTTAACCTGCGGCGCGGGCCAGGTAGGCGTTGGCGGGACGGGCGTAGCCGTGGCTGCAGGCGCATTACAAACGGCGTCAAAGGAGACGACCGGCGGCGCAATTGCGGCTGTAACCGAGCCTGGGCCCCAGGACCATCCTTCGATGGTCCCATCCGTCACCGGATAAATGCTGGCGCCCCCCAACGAATATTGCCACACCCCATCTACCTGATGCCAGTACGACCAATATTGGCACTCTGCGCCCTGGCAGTGGCAAAAACAATCGTTAGCTGGACAACCTGTGCCCTGAATGGCGCAAACCGCCGCCCCCATGCCGCCAGCGTCAATGGCCACATCCAGGCCCGCCCGCACCAACACGTCATACCCGGTGATTTGCGGCTCGGTAAAAGCCACACAGCGCGTCTCCACCTGACCATCTCCATAACGGATAACCAGCGCCGCCTGATGGGACGCCTGCGCCCACAACCGCGGCGGCAGCGCCAGCAAAAGCAGCAAACTGAGCAGCAAAAAATGCTTAATTCTGGGACTCATGGAACATCACGGGCAAATAGAGATCAGGATAGGGCCACGCCTGCGCCGTCAGCGCCAGAATGGCGTCTGTGGTGGCAAATGGGTCGTCACTGACGCCGAAAAAGTCCAGCCAGCAGCCGCTGGGGGCTTGCGTCTCCACGATGGCGTCGGCAGCGTTGCGCAACCGTCCCGACTGCACCAGACTCCAGGCGGGATCAAACGGGTCCTGCCCCAGGGCAGCAATGCCCTGGACAACTTCCGCCGTCGTGTTGGGGTTGGCAATGTCGCCGTATCCCCAGCCGCCGTCAGCCAACTGCGTATGGCGCAGATGGGTTAACGCCAGGGGCGGGGGCTGATAACCAAGCCGCCCTAACGATTGCAGCGCAATGCCATTGTCGTCCGGGGTGCCCCAGTTTCCGCCGCTTTGAGCCGCTTGTAGAAAAGCAATAGCGGATGGCGCAGGCAACTGTCTGGCTGCCGCCAGGCCCAACAACGCTTCCGCATGGCTAAAGATGCCAAAAGCGGTATCGTCATACTCGCCTGTGGGCGAGAGATATTGTGTCAGGTGGAGGGGCAGGTCATAGCCGGCAAAATCGGTCACGTCGCCGCCGCCAGCAACAACGCCTTGCATGACAATGCCTACACGCCCACCACGCCCACCACTCAGGTAAGCGGGGGTCAGATCAGCCAGGGCTTGCAAGGGGTGAATGCCGGCAGGCGTGGCATAATCCAGCGGATCATCGCCTACGGCGGCTATCGCCTGAATGGCGCGCGCCGTGCCCGCCGCGCTGACGCCAAAGCCCGCAAACTGCTCCCAGCCGCCCGTGTCCGCATCTTGCAGCGTAGCCAGGCAAGCCAGCCCCAGGCGGGCAGATTCAAAGCGGGCGGGTAACGGGTATGGACGGCCCGTTATGGCGGGAATCGCCTGGACAGTGGCAAAAAAGTCGTCAAAGGGACCTGCGCCAAAATCGGATTGGAACGCGCCCGTCGGTCCCTGGTAACGGAACAGGGCGTCCAGAGGCGTCCCGCCGCCAGCGTCCCAGGAACCGCCTGGCGTATAAAAATCTTCGCCCAGGGCGCTCAGCGCTTGCAGCGCCAGGGCGGTGCTGTTGGCGTTTTCGGGCAAGCCAGCCGCGTAGGCAAAGCCGCCTGTCGCCAGTTGGGTGCGGGAAAGGAAGGCGACGGCGCGCACCAGGTTGTGGTCGTCGGGGGAAATGCCGGCAGCCAGCAAAGCCATCACCGCCAACGCGGTGGCGTCGGTGTTGCCCAATGTACCGTACCCATCGTCCCAGGAGCCGTCCAGGTCGCCGCCGCTGGCTTGCCGATCTAACAGCCATTGGATGGCAGATGCCGGCACAACTTCCCTGACTGCCGCCACCCCCAACATAGCCAGAGATTGGTTGTAGGGATCAGATACATGGTATTGTCCGGTGGGTGAAAGGTGTTGCGTCAGAGTGAGGACAAAGTTGTATCCCTCAAAATCGCGTGGGTTTTGGGCGGCGGCAGTGAGGGAGAGAAGGAGTTTGCCGGCATTCCCCCCATTCGCCGCCGCATAATCAGCTACATCCCCCACATGGTCGCGCATATAGCCAATAGGAGAGTGCCGCTGCCCGGCCCCAGGCAGCGCCGCATCCACCCCGCCGCTGGCAATAGCCAACACTGCATCCACTGTCCCCCCCACCGTCGAAGGCTGCTCGTTTGCGCCGCTGCTAAAACTGGTATAACCGCCGTCACGATTCTGTCGCGCCGCGATCAGCCAGTTAATCGCCGCCGCCGCCGCCTCTGGCTGCGTCGTCAGTTGGGGCGCAGCCAACGCAGCCGTCCTGGCCCCAGCCACTACTGTGGCCCGCGCCACACCCGTCGCCAGTAGGAAGCCTGCCAGAATAACCAGGAATAAAGTTGTCGTCTGCTTCATGGCCATAGTCTCCTCAATGTAGGACAAATTGCCAATTTGTCCGCGCAGCAGAGCAGCGGAGCAGTTGGGCCGCCGCGCAAAACTCAAAACGATTTCCCATTTTCAACAAATCGCAGGCAAAGGATAGGCCAGTGAAAAGCAAAAACCCGATGTGGCTGGCTGCGTTTAGGGCGCAGTCGCCGGCACCGGGTTAAGGAACCGCTGCGGGATTGGAGATCGCTCACGTTCTGTTCCCAACCCTTACCCACGAGAGTCGTCACGATTCCAGGCGGGCGACCTGACTTGGCGGGTGGGTCGCAATTGACCAACCAGCCTTACAGTTGCGGGGACAGCGCTGGACTCGCCATCTACCGATGGCCCACCAGCTTCGCCATTACGTCCTGCCATCCGGGGCAAAGGACACCTGGAATCTACTGTTAAAGT
>CAYQYJ010000309.1:0-4935 GCA_964421605.1 uncultured Ardenticatenaceae bacterium
GAGATAGGGCAGGGGTAATGGCGGGTAAAGGCGCGCAGCGCCCTCTCCGAAAAGCTCCTTTCTCCCTTTTGGACATTGAGAAAATAATCGGGTAATCCCGCCGCCCTTGCCAGGGAAGGGGTAATGTAGGGCGAGGGGCGCTCCGTGCCCCTCACCCTCTCCGAAAAGCCCCCTTTCTCCTTTAGGGGGAAGGGGGTTGGGGGATGGGGGTTCCCCTCTCCCTACTTGGCAAAAGTTACAGCGCGCGTTTCGCGGATGACGGTTACTTGAACCTGGCCGGGATATTGCATACTTTCTTCGACAGTTTTGGCGACGTCTTTGGACAACCGGATAGCGCCCAGGTCGTCAATAGCCCCTGGCTTGACCAGGATGCGGATTTCGCGGCCAGCCTGCAGGGCATAGGCGCTTTCCACGCCAGGGAAGGAAACGGCGATGTCTTCCAACGTGCGCACGCGCTTGATGTAGTTTTCCAGGCTTTCGCGGCGCGCGCCGGGGCGCGAGCCGGATATGGCATCGGCTACTTCCACAATGATGGCTTCGATAGATTCCTGCTCGACTTCATGATGATGGGAAGCGATGGCGTTGACGACAATGGGTGGTACTTTGAAGCGGGCGGCGTAATCTGCGCCCAGTTGGGCGTGGGTCCCCTCCTGTTCGTGGTCCATGGCTTTGCCCAGGTCGTGCAGCAACGCGCCCATTTTGGCTATGCCGATGTCCGCGCCCAACTCCGCCGCCAACGCGGCGGCAATCTTGGATGCTTCCACGGAGTGGTACAGTTGGTTTTGCCCATAGGAGGTGCGGAATTTGAGCCGCCCCAGCATTTTGATGATTTCGCGATGTAGACCATGCACGTTGGCTTCGTATACAGCCTGCTCGCCGGCTTCTACAATGACGCGGTTGACCTCCTCGCGAGCATCTTTGAGCAGTTTTTCGATGCGGGCGGGATGAATGCGCCCATCGGCAATCAGCTTTTCCAGGGAGCGGCGGGCGACTTCACGGCGAATGGGGTCAAAGCTGGAGATGGTGACGGCTTCGGGTGTGTCGTCTACGATCACGTCTACGCCCGCGGCTTGCTCAAAGGCTCTGATGTTGCGCCCGTTGCGCCCAATAATGCGCCCCTTCATTTCGTCGTTGGGCAGTGGGACAACGGAGACGGTGATTTCGGCGACGTGCTCGCTGCTAATGCGTTGGATGGCGGTGGCGATGAGTTTGCGCGCTTTTTCGTCGGCGGTTTCGCGGGCTTCGTCTTCGACTTCGCGCATGATGCGGGCCATGTCCTGGCGGGCTTCGGTCTCGGCTGCTGCCAGCAGTTCCTGACGCGCCTCTTCTATCGTCATTTGGGCTACTTTTTGCAGTTCCACTTGACGCTCGGCAGCCAGGTTTTCCAGATCATTTTGTTGCTTATCCAGCCGGCTTTGGCGCCTGTTCAAGTTTTGCTCGCGTATTTCTATCTTTTGCGCCTGCTTGTCCTGAGAAGCCTGACGGCGGTCCAGGCGTTCTTCGGCGCGAGACAGGTCTTCAAAGCGGCGCTCGACAACTTTTTCGGCTTCCGCCCGGACTTCGCGAGCTTCTTCCTGTGCTTTAGCCACCATTTCCTGGGAGTCGTTTTGGGCTGCCAGGCGTTGTTGGTTAATCTCATGCAGGGCCCGCTGGTATTCTTGATCGTGGTTGGGTTTTAGGAAGCGCCAGTAGATGCCGGCAGCAATCGCTCCGCCCAACACGAGTCCCCCCAGGAGACCCAAGAAAAAAAACGCATCCATGAATTCTTACTCCTTATCCATTTATTCAAGTTCATCGGTGGTCAGGTCGGCCCAGATCGCCGCTGTTACCTGGCGGGCTGTGTCGTAGCTGAAGCCACGTCGTTGTAAGAAGCTGCCCATTTTTTGTTGAAACGCTGCCCAGGGTAGATGGGCCCAGCGCGGGGCCAGCTTCTCGGCTGCGCGGCGGGCGCTGGTCATTTCATCCAGGTCAGCCAGGACAGCCTCAATCAGATGGTGCTCAAGCCCTTTTTGATGCAGTTCCTGGCGCAAAGCCAGGGCGCTGCGCGGCTTGAAAGATTCTCTTTGTTCCAGCCAGTAGCGGGCAAAAGCCAGGTCATCCAGCAGACGCCGCTCCTGTAAATGCCCTATCGCCTGTTCGATAACAGGCTCAGGAAATCCTTTTTGGGCCAGATTTTGACGCACTTCGGCAATGCTGCGGGGCCGGAAGCTGAGAAACTGCTCGGCTGCCAGCCGCGCTTTCGCCGTCTCTTCCTGACCCTGCAATTGGGCCAGCAGGGCATCGGTGACGGGCTGGCCCACCTTCAAGCCATCAGCCGCGGCGGTTGTCAGGCTAAACGCATACTGCCCATCCACGTAAATGTTAACGCGCTGGCGGTTGCGTTTTTGTGGTTGAATGTCGCTGATGATGCCCATGTTAACTACAAGAGTTGGTAAAAAAAAGCGCCATGGTCGGCAGAACCACGGCGCTGTGCCTTTGGGGAAAAGAATTGTTCAGGCAGCCGCTGCCGGCAACCTATGACCACGCTAGTCAAACCGATTGAGGATTCGCTATTTATATGGCGGGCCAGAAAGCGGAAGGAATGGCTGAAAAAAAGGATTGGGGCAGCTAATCCCTGTCAGCATGGTCAAATCGTCTGGCGTTTACCGCGAATCCGAATAACCCATTTGCCATGAAGACGTGAGCATGGCGTAGGCAAATGAGTCTTAATGTAGAGTCCAGTTTGAACGATAAGAAACCGCCTGAAAAAGCGGGATAGAAATCCTCAAGCTAGCTGGTTTTACAATTCAACCGTCTGCTCCGGGTGCAGATGGACAGCAAACGGATTTCCTTCGTGCAGTTGCCCTTAACGGGCGGAAATGTCACCGTGGTATGTTGTCAGCCTGGCGTTGGCGATTACGCCAGGCGGCGTATGTTTCCGGGCTTTTATGTGTCAGGCGATGCTTCAGGAGGGTATTTCTACCTGATTGCGCGCTGCTTGCAGCCCGGCTGCCTGGCGAATAAGATTCTCCAGTTCATGTAAAAATGCGGGATTTTGCGCCAGGAAGGCTTTGGCATTTTCCCTTCCCTGGCCCAGCAAGGTGTCGCCATAGCGGTAATAAGCGCCCCGCTTGTCCAGCAAGCCCATCTGGACGCCTAAATCCACCACGTCGCCTGTCTTGGATATGCCCTCATTGTACATGATGTCAAATTCGCATTCTGTAAAAGGAGGGGCCACCTTGTTTTTCTTGACTTTTACCCGCGCACGACTGCCAATAATTTCATTCTTGTCTTTAATCGTTTCCAGACGGCGGATGTCCAGACGCACAGAGGCGTAGAACTTCAGCGCGTTGCCGCCGCTGGTCGTTTCCGGGTTGCCAAACATGACGCCAATTTTCATGCGCAATTGGTTGGTGAAAATGACGACCGTGTTGGTCTGTTTGATAAAGCCAGACATTTTGCGCAGCGCCTGGGACATCAAGCGAGCTTGCAAGCCCACATGCGCGTCGCCCATTTCGCCTTCAATTTCGGCGCGGGGCACCAGCGCAGCCACGGAGTCAATCACGACAACGTCCATTGTGCTCGAACGAATCAGGGTGTCGGCGATTTCCAGCGCCTGCTCACCGGTGTCTGGCTGCGACACATAGAGGTTGTTGACGTCCACGCCGCAGCGCGCCGCATAGCGCGGATCCAGGGCATGTTCCATGTCAATATAAGCGCAAATACCGCCCATTTTCTGGGCTTCAGCAACGACGTGTTGGCATAAGGTCGTCTTGCCCGACGATTCTGGGCCGTAAATCTCAACGACGCGCCCGCGAGGCAAGCCGCCAATACCCAGGGCAATGTCTAGCGCCAGCGAACCGGTGGGGATGGCGTCAACGTGTAGATGCTGCGCATCGCCCAGGCGCATAATGGCTCCTTCGCCGAACCGCTTGCGAATGGTTGCCAGGGTGTTGTCGAGGGCTTTGTCCCGGTCGTTTTTACTCATCGGTCAATCTGCCTGCTGTTTTCTTCTCCATGCTGGTTATTGCTTGCGTTATTATGATCTGCAACTCACCCAAAAATGTCATTATGTAGTGTACAATAGCGACATGGAATTAGCAAACCCTATTCTTAACAAAGCGTTAACACGTCAATTACATAAAGGCGACCGGTCGGCGTTGACCTGGTTTCTGCGCAGCGCCCGCTACTCTCACGTGCATGTAGATTGGTATGCGCTGTCTGATTGGCTGGACCAACCGGCGGCGGTGGGATTGGAGATAGAGGGGGCGCTGCAGGCGTTTCTGGTGGCTGGGGCGGATCCGCTGCCGGCAGCGTGGGTGCGAGGGGTGGCTTTGCAGGGGGATCAAGCTACCGAACCGGTGTTGGCGCGGCTATTGGCGGCGGTTGTGCCGGCATTGCGCGCCGCCCACGCCACCCAACTGGCCTGGATGTCCGCCCGTCGCTGGCCCGATCCGGTGGTGGAGGCATTGGGGTTTGAGACGCTCACCCACGTGGTCACCATGGTGCGCGAGATTGGGCCGGCGCCGGCATTCCGGCTGAATCCAGCGATCAGCATCCGCCCGGCGACTCCGGACGACATGGAGACCCTGGCGCAAATAGAGGCGGATGCTTTTGCCCCTTTGTGGCGCTACAGCGCTCGCGCCCTGATGCTGGCGCAGGCGCAGAGCTTCAGCTTTGACGTGGCGCTGCTGGATGGGGTTGTGGTGGGGTATCAGTGCAGCACTGCCAGCTATTATGGGGCGCACCTGGCGCGCATGACGGTGGCTCCCAGCGCCCAACGCAGCGGCGTGGGCACGGCATTATTGGCGCACGCCATCACTGGCTACCGCCGCGGGCATTTGCAGCAGTTGTCGCTCAACACGCAGACGGATAACGTCTCTTCGCACTATCTTTACCGTAAATTTGGGTATCACGAAACGTCCGAGACGCTGCCTGTGTGGGCGCTGCCGCTTT
>CAYQYJ010000310.1:0-4923 GCA_964421605.1 uncultured Ardenticatenaceae bacterium
CGCTGGGTCTTGCCGCCGGGGTTATCGGCGGCTCCGAAATTGCCGGCGAACTGTCGGCGGGTTGGGCGGTTGATCGCTTTGGCAAGCGCCCGGTGGTTATCCGCACGGGGTTGCTTGGTGGGCTGTCTTACGCCCTGCTGCCATTCATCAGTTCTTCGCTGCCGGCAGCTTTGATGATGTTAGCCATCACTTTCTACTGTTTTGAAGTCACCATTGTCGGCGCTATTCCTTTGTTGACGGAACTGGCGCCGCAGGCGCGCGGCGTGGTCATGTCTGCTGTGGTAGCCGCTTCCGCCCTGGGGCGGGCGCTGGGGGCCTGGCTGGGCCCGGAAATATGGGCGTGGGGCGGCATCCGCGCCAATGGCCTGATCAGCGCTGTGCTGGCGGTGTTAGCCATTCTGGTCTTGATCCGGTGGGTACACGAGGCAGACGCGCCGCGCCAGGAGGAAGGAGGAGAGGACTATGCCCCAACCCATTGACATGCTCATTCATTCAGCGGCGCAGGTGTGCGTCGTGCCGGCAGTTGGCGCTGCCGGCAGCCGCCAACCCCAGCGCGGCAAAGCGTTAGGCAACCTGGGACTCATCCCCGACGGCGCGGTAGCCGTACACCAGGGCCGTATCCTGGAGACGGGGCCCAGCGTCCCCCTGCAAAAGCGGTATCAGGCAGACGTGACCATTGACGCCGCCGCACAGTGCGTCTTACCGGGTTTTGTAGACCCCCACACGCACATTCCCTGGATGGGCGACCGGGCCAACGAGTTTGAGCAGCGGCTGGCGGGAGCCACGTACATGGAGATCATGGCGGCGGGCGGCGGCATTATGTCCACCGTCAATCGTACGCGCCAGGCCAGCCTGACAGAACTGATAGCGGACAATCTGCCGCGCCTGCAGCGGATGCTGGCTTATGGCACCACCAGCGCCGAAGCTAAAACCGGGTATGGCTTGAATCAGGCAGCAGAACTAAAGCAGTTGGCGGCGATGGCAGCCCTAAACGTGCAGCAGCCCATCGAGTTGTCGCTAACGTTTTTGCCGGCACACGCCGTCCCCACCGAATATCGCGGGCGCACCGACGAATACGTGGATCTGATCGTCCATGAAATGCTGCCCGCCGCCGCCGCCTGGGCGGCTGACCAACGCCTCACCCTTTTTTGCGACGTTTTTTGTGAAGAAGGCGTCTTTGACGTGCCCCAGACGCGCCGCATCCTGTCCGCTGCGCAAAAGCTAGGCTTTCGTCTGAAAGTTCACGCCGACGAGTTTGTCGGGTTGGGCGGCACAGCCCTGGCGGTGGAAATGGGTGCTGTCTCCGCTGACCACCTGGTGCGCACGCCCGCGAGCGACATTGCCGCCCTGGGGGGCAGCCATACGATTGCTGTCGGGCTGCCAGGTACACCCTTTGGTCTGGCGGAACGGGAGTACACGCCGGCTGCCGCCATTCTGGAGGCGGGCGGGGCGCTGGCGCTGGCTACCGACTGTAATCCGGGCACCTGCTGGTGTGAATCCATGCAAATGGTCATTGCCCTGGCTTGCCGCTACATGGGACTGACGCAGGCGCAGGCGGTGGCGGCAGCTACGCTCAATGCGGCTTTCGCCATCGGTCGGGGGGAGGAGATTGGCAGTCTGGATGCCGGCAAACAAGCCGACATCCTCATTCTGAACACGCCTGACTACCGTCACCTCGGCTACCGCTTTGGCGTCAACCTGGTGCAAACGGTCATCAAGCGCGGGCAAGTCGTCATCCAGCACAATGCGCCAGCCTGAAGCGGGCACCGTCGCGCCGGGCTTCTGTCAGAGTTTGCCCGACTATAGGCCAGGAGTATAATCTTCCAGGCAGGGATGAAAATTTGTAGCGCAAACTGTTAGTTTGCGCAGACAAGCTGACAGCTTATCCTACATTGTGAGGCTATTTTCGATGGAGTGCGCCCGGCAACGAGACAATACCCTATGGCAAAGGAAGCAATTGGCATGAAGTGGCAGCAATTACTGGCGGGGTTTCTATTACTCTGGTTTTTGGCTGCCTGTGGCGAAAGAAACGCCCCAGAAACGACTCCCCTGGCTACGGCTGCCCCCAATGCAGACAGTGATGTGACTGTTACGCTACCCCCGCCCAATACGTCCATTCCGCCCACGCCTGTGCCCCCCACGCCCACGCCCACCGAACCTGTAGCCGCTTCTGTTAACGGCCAACCCATTTTTCTGGCAACCTTTGAAAAGGAACTGGCTCGCTACGAGCAGGGGCAGCTCGACCTGGGGCTGACGCCTGGCGCCGATGGCGTCAACCATCGCGCCATTGTGCTGGACACCCTCATTGAGCAAACCCTGATCGCCCAGGCGGCTGCGGCGGCCAATATCGCCATTACGCCCGACATGGCGGCGCAGAAACTGGCCGAACTGAAAGAGTTTGTGGGCAGTGAAGCCGACTTCCAGGCCTGGTTGCAAGCCAATCAATGGACCGAGGCGGAATTCCCGACGGTCCTGGCTATGGAAATGCTCACGGAAAGGATGAAAATAGAGGTAACCAGCGGCGTGCCTTTTGCCGTGCTCCAGGTACACGCGCGTTACATCCAGGTGAGCGACGCCGCCCTGGCGCAATCGCTATTAGCCCAAATCCAGGCTGGCGGTGACTTCGCTGAACTGGCGCGCCAAAATTCATTGGATCGGCTCACGGGTGAAAATGGCGGGGATTTGGGTTTCTTTGCGCCAGGAACGCTCCTCGTCCCCACCGTGGAAGAGGCTGCCTTTGCTCTGGAAGTCAATCAGGTGAGCGACATTATCACCGTCACGGGCAGCGACGGCAGCCTGACTTACTATATTATTCAGGTGTTGGAGAAGGATCCGCAGCGGGCGCTCTCTCTGGAGCAGCGGGCGGTCTTGCTGCAAGAAACGTTTGAAGCCTGGCTGCAAACGTTGTGGGATGAGGCGGAGATTGTCCGCTATGTGGATACGGGTGCATAAGGGCGCAGGCATGAGCGTGCGCCAGTAGATGAAGATAGATGGCTATAACAAGACAATCCCGACGACAAAAGAGACGACGCGGCTTTAGCTGCCTGAATGTCCTGACGGTCATGGTGCTGGCTTTTGCCGTGCTGATTGCTGCCGGCATTCTGGCTGTCACCCTATGGTCAGGCAAACTGGATGTCAGCCAGTTCTTGCCGCCGCGAGAAGAGCCGCCCCTGCCCACTGTGGGCGCATTGGTCGAAGTGCCCACCGTCACGCCTGGCGTGACGGCAGAGCGCTTGCAGCCCACCTGGACCCCCTCGCCATTGGAGCCAACCGATACGCCGCCGCCGACCAACACGCGCCGCCCCACCCTGGAGCCATCCATTACGCCCACGCTTCCGCCCGCCACACCCACGCGCACGCCCACCCCCACGCCCACCGAAACGCCGACCGTTACCCCCACCGGCCCCACGCCCACAGCCACCAACACCCGTTCGCCGTTTCCCTTTACCAAGTCCATTGACAGCCCCATTTACCTGCGCAACTTCGCCAATAACGCCGGCTGTAACTGGCTGGGGATTGCGGGCGAAGTCGTGGATTTGAGCGGGAACCCGGTTCCTGCCGGCATTTACCAGGTGCATATCTGGGAAAGCGGCATTGACGCTCGCGTCGCCACGGGCACGGCGCCGGCGTATGGGCCGTCTGGTTGGGAGCAGTTTGTCTTCGATTCCCCCATCATCCGCACCTACAATATCCAGTTGGAAACGACGGCGGGCACACCCGTCTCCCAGGTGTATCAGGTACAGACCCGCGCCAGTTGCAACGATAATTTGTTGCTGATGTTGTTTGTGCAAAATCATTAGCAAGCGCGTAGATTGGTTTAGTCTTGGAGACTGAACCAATCTGACATAGAGAGTATGACGCTATACCTGGTGGGCACGCCTATCGGCAACCTGGAGGACATTACGCTGCGCGCGCTGCGCGTTTTGCGGGAAGTGCGCCTGATTGCTGCGGAAGATACGCGGCACACAGGGCAGTTGCTGCAACATTACAACATAGCCACCCCCATGCTGAGTTATCACGATTACAGTACGCCGCAGCGGCTGGCGCAGTTGGTGGCGCGGTTGCAGGAAGATGATGTGGCTTTGGTGTCCGATGCCGGCATGCCCGGCCTATCAGACCCCGGTTACCGGCTGGTACGGGCCGCGTTGGATGCCCATATTCCCGTTGTCCCCATTCCCGGTCCCACCGCCGTCGCCACGGCGCTGGTAGCCAGCGGCTTGCCCACAGACGCCTTTCTCTTTCTAGGTTTCTTGCCGCGCCGCCGCCGCGCGCGCCAGGCAGCCCTGGCAGGCGTGGCGCAGCTTCCTTTCACTCTGGTCTGCTACGAAGCCCCGCACCGCCTGCTGGACCTGCTGCAAGACATCTTGCACACTTTGGGCGACCGCGAGGTGTGTATTGGTCGGGAATTAACGAAGCTGTATGAAGAGTTGTGGCGCGGCTCAGTGAGCGCCGCCGGGCAATACTTTGCCGCGGGGCAAATCCGCGGAGAGTTTACGATCGTGTTGGCTGGCGCGCTGCCGGCAACCAGCAGTTGGGATGAGACCGCCGTCCGCGACAGATTGGCGGAAAAAATGGCGGCAGGTTTGGGGCATAAAGAAGCCGCCGCGGCCGTCGCCGCCGAGTCCGGCTGGCGCAAACGCGACGTTTACGCCCTGCGCGAGCAAGCGCAGCGTTAACCAGGGCGGGTTGGCAACCCGCCCGACGGAGTTAGCAATTTTCAGCGCGGTCGGGCAAAGATGCCTAACCTACGTGCTTTGGAAGTTACCGCCCTACTCCAAGAGGGTTAACGTCAGTTCGTAAGGTCCCCCTTCGTCAAAGAACTCTTTGATAACGATTGTCCAATCGCCGTCGCGGGGAATGTTGAAAGAGCGCAGTTGTTCAGGTTCGCCTGCCAGGTTCAGATCCACCCGCGCCACTTCTGCC
>CAYQYJ010000311.1:0-4919 GCA_964421605.1 uncultured Ardenticatenaceae bacterium
AATGGGAACCCTCGCCCCTGGCAATGGGAACCCCCGCCCCTGGCAATGGGAACCCCCGCCCCTGGCAACGGGAAACCTTGCCTGTGGTAGCGGGGGCCGGGAGATAGGGTGATTACCTGGTCAGGTTCGTCATGTCCGGGCAATTTGTCTGACAAAGTAGTTTATGAGGAAATAGTGATGAAGAAGGTTGTTTTTTTGATTTTGTTATTTCTGGCGTTGGCGCTGGCGGCGTGTGGGCCGGGGGGCGCGGCGGATGAACCGACGGCGGCGGCGACGACGGCGGCGAGTAGTGAAGAGCCGGCAGATGACGCAGCGAATGCCGGCACAGAGCAGGAAAGCGCCGCCGAAGTTGAAGCGCCGACGGCGGCGGTAGATGAGATTGAAGATGCCGCCGCGTCCGATCCTTCGCTGGAAGCAGTGGCGGCGGCGTTGGCTGAAGCCAGCCAACTGCGGGAGAGCGATTACGTCAAAGGCGGGGGCGAGGATGCTTACATCACACTTATTGAGTACAGCGATTTTCAATGCCCAGCCTGCGCCAGCGTAGCGCCGATGTTGCAGCAGTTGGCGGCGGCGTATCCGGATGACGTGCGTCTGGTTTATCGCCATTTTCCGCTGGTGAGTATTCACCCCAACGCGCAAAAGGCGGCGGAAGCGGCGGAAGCGGCGGGGGCGCAAGGTCAGTTCTGGGAGTACCATGACATGCTGTTCGCCAATCAGGCGGATTTTGCCAGCGCGGATGCGGCGGCGGCGCGGGAAAGTTTTATTGGGTATGCGCAGGACCTGGGCCTGGACGTAGAGCGGTTTACGGAGGAGCTGGATGGGGGCGTTTATCTGGCGCAGGTGGATGGTTCGCGCGCGGAGGCGATGGCGTTGAGTATGCCGGGGACGCCTTCGATTATTTTTAATGGGCAGTTGTTGACGGGCGAGCAAATTCCGCCGACTTATTATTATTGGGACGCGGTGGTGCAACTGACGTTGTTGGAGCAGCGGATGTATGATGCGCCGCCGCCGATGACGATTGATGTGGATGCGGTGTATCATGCGCGGGTGACGATGGCGGATGGGCAGGCGTTTGTGATTGAACTGCTGCCGCAGTCGGCGCCGGAGACGGTGAATAATTTTGTCTTTTTGAGTCGCGAGGGGTGGTTTGATGGGATTACGTTCCATCGGGTGCTGCCTGATTTTGTGGCGCAAACGGGGGACCCGACAGGTACGGGTTTTGGGGGACCTGGGTATTTTATTCCCAATGAGATTGACACGGCTCTGACGCACGCGGAAACGGGTATGGTGGCTATGGCAAATTCGGGGGCGGATCGGAATGGCAGCCAGTGGTATGTTACGCTGGGGGATGTGAGCCAGTTGGATGGCGGTTATACGATTTTTGGGCGGGTGATTGAAGGTATGGAGGTGGTGCAGGGGTTGACGCCGCGCGACCCGGCGACTGATCCGGAAGCGCCGGCGGGCGACCAGATTGAGAGCATCACGATTGAGGAACAGGAGTAGAGGGAGTTTTTACCGCGAAGAAGGGTTTTTACCGCGAAGAGGGTTTTTACCGCGAAGACGCGAAGGACGCAAAGGGGAAGAAGGGGCGCTGATTTTGGGGGGAGAAAGAAGTTTTACCGCCAGGGCGCGAAGGGGAAGGAAATAAATCACTTAGAAGTTCAACTTCTTCGGAGAAGTTGAACTTCTAAAACGGGAGGGGGAAGAGGGTTTTTACCGCGAAGACGCGAAGGGCGCGAAGAAGAAGTGGGGGGGAGCGTGGATGGCGCGAAGGGTTTTACCGCGAAGAGGGTTTTTACCGCGAAGACGCGAAGGGCGCGAAGAGGAAGTGGGTTTTTAGTGTGGAAGGCGCGAAGGGTGCAAAGGAAGAGCAGAGGGTTATGCGGCGGTTGAGGGTTTGGGTTTGGATGGCGGCGTTGATGATGCCGGCATTGGCTTGCGCTTTGCCGCAGATTGGCGGGCGGGGCGAGCCGACGCCGGCGCCGCTGCCAACGCCTATGGGGGATACGCTGATTCTGACTATTCCGCTGTATCGGATTGGCCTGGAGCCGGGGGATGCGGTTCCGGGGGCGGAACTGCGGTATATTGGTCAGAACGGCGGCAGCTATGACGTGACGATTGGGGGACTGGCAGCCAGTAAGCGTTCGGGGGATTCGTTTTCCTGGCAAGGTATTGTGGCGCCGGGGGTGGTGGGCAATTACAACCTGCGCCTGACGGCGACTTTGCTGGGGCGGCTGGTGGCGGCAGGGCAGGTGACGTTGAATGTGTTTAATCCGGCGCCGGTGGCGATTAACGCGATGCCGGCAAGCGATGGCGCGCTTTATTACAATAATATTGCCGTGCAATATCTGATTCCGGCGGGACGGGCTATCCCCGGTACGACGCTGGTTTTTGAGAGGATCATTGAGCCGGGGGGACCGGAGAATCTGGCGCAGCGGATGGCGCATCTCTCCGGCGGCAGCGGTTACCCTTATTTTGCCTTGGGGGATTCGGTTGGCTGGATGGGGCAACTTCGAGATAATGTGACGATTCGCTATAGTTTGCGCGTGATTGCGTTGGAGGAGAGTGGGCTGCGCGTGGCGGGCACCGCGGAGTTGTGGGTGAAGTAACGGGCGACAGATAACAGATAACGGGCAACAGGCAACAGATAACAGATAACGGGCAACAGATAACAGATAAGGGGAAAGAGGTGGCGAACGAGTGATGTCTGGTGTGGGTTCTTCTACTTATCCGCGACCGGCGGAGGGGGCGGTTAGCAAGAATCCGTTTCTGGATCGGACGTGCCATGCGCCGGGGCTGCCGGCGTATGGGGATGTGCGGGCGCGTTTGCCTGTGCCGATTTTGCCGGAACATGAGGCGTGGGTGGAGATGTATTGGCGGGCCTGGGAGTTGGCGTGGTCTAATTTGCGCCGCGCCCGCCCGTTGAGCGGTTTTATTGCCAATTTTATTGATGCGGCTTTTAACGAAAACAGTTTTATGTGGGACAGCGCCTTTATGATGCAGTTTGGCTTGTATGGGCGGCGCGGGTTTTACTTTATGGGGACGCTGGACAATTTTTACGCGCAGCAGCATCGGGATGGGTATATTTGCCGCGAGATCAGCACGGAGGACGGGCACGATTATTTTTTCCCGTTTGATCCCAACAGCACGGGGCCGAATATTCTGGCCTGGGCGGAGTGGAATTATTTCCGCGCCAGCGGCGACAGTAGTCGTTTGCAGGAAGTGTTCTGGCCCCTGTTGGCTTACCATCGCTGGTGCCGGGCGAACCGCACCTGGCCCGGCGGTTTGTATTGGGCAACGGGTTTGAGCAGCGGCATGGATAACCAGACGCGCATCCCGGATAGTATGCACCACCATCGCCATTGGACGTGGTTGGACGCCAATTTGCAAGCGGCGCTGAACTGTCTGATTTTGTGGCAGATGGCGGAATTGTTGGGGGAGCGGGATTACGTGCAGGAGTTGGTGCAGGAGCGGGTGAAGCTGATCCATGAGGTTAATGCGCGCCTGTGGAACAGCGACACGAATTTTTATCATGACATTGACGCGGAAGGGCGTTTCAGTCCGGTGAAGAGCATTGGCGCGTATTGGGCGCTGTTAGACCTGGAGATGATCCCGACGGATCGGCTGGGGCCGTTTGTGAAGCATTTGCGCGATCCGTTGGTTTTCAACCGTTTTCACCGCATTCCCAGCCAGGGAGCGGACAGCGAAGGTTATGAGCCTGACGGCGGCTATTGGCGCGGCGGCGTCTGGTCGCCGACCAATTATATGGTGTTGAAAGGGCTGCGGGCGGTGGGGCAGGGACGCCTGGCGCATGAGATAGCGGTTAATCATTTGCAGCGGGTGGGCGCTGTGTTTGAGCGCACGGATACTTTCTGGGAAAATTACGCGCCAGAAAGCGCCGCGCCAGGCGAGCCGGCTAAACCGAATTTCGTAGGCTGGACGGGATTGACGCCTATTGCTATGTTGTTGGAGGATGTGATTGGGCTGCAGGTGGATTGGCCGCAGCGGCGGGTGACGTGGGACCGGCAGTTGGCGACGGAAGCGGCTTATGGGGTTTATCAGTATCCTTTGGGACCCACAGGCTCGCTGGATATTGTGGGGGATAAGGAGCGGATTACGGTGACGACAACGGCGCCGTTTACGTTGATGGTGCAGGATGCCGAGGCCCGGCTGCAAATGGCTGTGCCGGAAGGCGTGACGGAGATAAATCTGTAAAGCATGAGGGTGGCCACGCTTAATTTGCGGAATCGGGCGGATCGCTGGCTGGAGCGGCGGGACCTGTTGGCAACGCAACTGCTGGCGGCGCGGGCTGATCTGATCAGTTTGCAGGAGGTGTATTTCCCGAACCTGCAGGGGTATTGGCTGCAGCGGCAGCTTAATATTCGCCTGAGCGGTTCGACGCGGCAGCCGTATCGTTTGCTGTTGGCGCGTAAACGGCACTTGATTAAGGGGTATTTTGAGGGGGTGGGGATTTTGAGCCGGCTGCCGGTGGTGGCGCGGGATGTGCTGTCGCTGGGATATGAGGGGCGGGTGGCGCTGCGGGCTAACGTGGAGCTGCCGTCGGGGGCGACGCTGGATTTTGTGGCGGTGCATTTGCATCATGTGGCGCGGGATCAGCAGGCGCGGCACGAGCAGGTGATGAAGATTATGGGCTGGTTGAATGATCGCAATCCAGTGCCGTATCAAATTATGGCGGGGGATTTTAATGAGACGCCGGGGGGGCCGGCTATCCAGCAGGTGAAGCAGGTGTACCGGTCGGCTTATGCGGAAGCGGTGGGGCATGAACCGCTGGCGACGTTTCCGACGGCGCTGTCGGGGCCGGCGGATTGGGCGGGGTGTCTGGATTACATTTTTGTGTCGCCAGCGGTGTATGGGGTGCGGCGGGCGGAGATTATTTGTAAAATGCCGGCAGCTACGGA
>CAYQYJ010000312.1:0-3475 GCA_964421605.1 uncultured Ardenticatenaceae bacterium
GGCGACGGCGGTGGGGTCGGCGAAGGCGGTGGATCGCCCGGCAGCAACTGCTCAATACAGCTTACAATGGCATCACCTACTCCAGCGCCTCCTTGTAATGCTGAAGCAACGCATCCCCCCAGGAAAATTCCCCAATCTCCACCTAGAAAGATGGCTAACAGAATGGCTGCGCCGGCTGCCGCCATCAGCAGGGCAGCAGTGACGCCCAGGAAAATAAAGAGAGCCAGACCTAGCAGTAAGGCTGCCAGACCTAACAGGAAGAACGGGCCTAACTCCAGCGCTCCCACGAACCCTAAAATAATGTCCAGGAACGTGGACCAGCCGCCACCCCACATCGTTTCCACGAACTCGGAAACAAAGGCAAGGATAAAGGTCAGCAGGAAAGCTGTAGCCACGGTCGCCGCAAACCCCAGATTTGTGATGTAGTCAAAGAAAGCGCCGTGCTGTCCGCCTTCCAGGACGCCGATCGTGTATCCCGTTTCGGGATTGACGCGCCACCAACCAATGACGTCTATGCCATTGATGGGAACCATTTGTGCCGGCACAACTACCGTATTTCCATTTTGCACATCGCTGGTAATGCGCGCTTTTGCCTGATCGGAAATCTGCAAGGCGGCCAGGTCGGCCAGGTTATCCGCCGCAATGGAGACAATCTCAATACCCTGTTCCTCAGCAGCGGTAAAGATGGTAAAAGTGCTGACAGCGCCAGTCAAGCCGAAGGCGCGTTCATTAACCACCGTTTCCGCATTGGTTTGCGAAATACCTAACACCAGGCGGAACGCTGGCTCTGCCTCCACGCTCTGACCAGGAGCAGCAATCGTACGATAGTCAGCGCTCAACAGGTCAAGCGCATTTGAGGCCGAAATCGTATCTGGCTGGCTGATGTCAAACGTGTTCACAGCCACCAACAAACGGGGGCGGTCGGCGTAGGTACGCACCAGGAACGACTCATCATAATCCGTGATCTGATCATCCGTGGCCGCATAAACGGCCAGCTTTAACTCGTTATATTCCCGCAGCGTCTGGCGCATAGCCGTGCGCAGGGGGATCAGCGCTTCCAGGTCTGCTGCGGATAATTCTGTCTGGTCAAGAAGAGGAGCCATTTCCAGGCGCAGGTCTTCCATCAGCACGCCGCTGTCCATGAAGTCGCCACCCAGGTTCTCCACATGGACCGGATCGGTGCGGCTGGTCCCTACCCAGACGGTAATGGAATCAAATTCAGTCACTTTGGGCGGCGAATCGCCCGACATTTCCACCGGCAGGATGCCGCCGCCCTGCCGCGCCGCCACGCCCACGCTGTCAAAGATGGTGCGTTGGAACGACTCAACGGCGCCATCAGGCGTCTGAATCTCCAGCGTCAGCCATTCCGCCGTGATCATAAAGGTGCCAAACGGGAAATTAGAGATAAGCTCCTGGAACGACTCCCCTTCCAGGTACGCCTCCGAGTCGCCTATAATCAAGTAGGGTTCGTAAGTATGCTGCACGTAGGAGAAAATCAGACCACCCTGGCTGTTGGTGTTGACCAGATGCTGCAAGGTCAGGGGACGCCCCACCAGTTCCACGCTGTTCAGGGTCTCATTGAGCGGGTAGGAATAGGCAAAGCCGGGGGAACCGCCACCGATGTTGAGCGGGTGGTAATCTTCTACCCTCAATTTCACCGTTACTTTGTGGCGCAGATTGTCTGGCGTTTCGTCATAAACAGCCGTAATGCTACCGGCAAACATATCCCCCGCATTGGCATAGCTGAAGCTGGGGTCCAGGTCCACCCACGCGCCGTTGAGGTACGCCTGCACCCACCAGTGGTCTTGCGTTTCCGCAATCAGGTCGGGATCGCTGGCCGGGTCGCTCAAGCCCACGCCCGTGTCAATGTACCCCTGCAAGCTGGTAGGGGTGGGGAACATGGAGAGAATGAGTTCCTCTGTGCGCGCCTGGTTTAACGGGCCCTGCATGTAGCGGGCGGGGATGCCGCTGCCGCGCAGCAGGGCGATCAGCAGGCTGGATTGGTCCATGGCGTTGCCGGCGCCGCTCCACAACGTGCCGCGCGCGCCGCGCAGACTACCCTGATAGCTTTCAAACCCCAATGAACGCACGTACGCAAACATGGCATTCGGGTCGCCGCCAAATTCAGCCGCTTTATCTACCACGTATGCGTCGTAATAGTCAGCGTCCACAGTCCATTTGAGCCAGTTGCCGAAGCTGGCGGGAACAAGGCGGATGGGCGAAGCGCCCGCATTCACTGGGGCGTCTTGCAGCGTCCCCCAGACGCCTGCGCCCGTGTCCAGGTCTACAAAATCAATGGGTGTAGCCGGAATTTGCAACTTCAGCACCAGGCTGGCGCTTTCCCGCGGCAAAATATCGCCCAGGTTCCAGGCCACGGTATCGCCCTGGCGGTCTGGGGAAATAGATGATTCCAGCAGCGTGGCGTTTGCCGGCAAAATAGTGTCCGCCAGCAGCACGTTATGAATCACATTCGGATCGTTGGCGTAATCAACAGCCGCCAGGCTGGCCATTGTTTGCGTGATGCCGCCGCTGGTATCAATGTCCGGTCGAATCGCTGCCGCGCGGTTATTGGTCACCGTAAACGTCACCACCAGCGTATTGGAAATAACGGTGTCCATGATGTAGGCAGATTGCACTTTGGACAGAGAAATAGGATTAGCCAGAACAGGTGGCTCCGGGTTGTAAGCAGGGTTGGCAAAGGGGTTGAAGAGAACGTTGCTGGATATGCCCGTAAAGCCCGCTTTAGCCAGAGAATCCGTCACCCCTGCTGGCAGGGAAGCGACAGCCTGCTGTGCCGCCGTACCGCTTGCCAGGTTCGCTGCGGGGACAGCCACTTGACTGACGGAAGTCGCCGCGGCGGCGGGACGCACACGAGCGGGGGAGGGGAACAGCGTTTGGGAGAAGAGCGCAAGGCTCAAAAGCACAGACAAAAATTTGTACAGTTGAGTTCGCATACGGCGCGTGAACTTCATGGGGTGATCTCCTGATTGTGACAGTGGCCATTGAGGCCGCCGCGCTGAAGTCGCAAATAGTAACTATTCTGGCAGATAGCTCTGGCGGGTTGCAAGGTCGGCCAGGATACAAAGCAAGAACAGCCAGTTAACTGACTGTCTCAAGAAAGGTGGTTCTGTCTTTTTCGATGGATAGATGTGTGCGGCCTGGCCAGGCGCTGTCTTACTGTGGCATCAGGCTCTTGCCGCACCGCCCACAACTGGCTAAAGTAGAAGCTGACCCCAACCAAAACGCCCGTTACCAGGGCGATTGGCAGGTTTGTCCGGTTAACGTAAATAGAGGCCAGGCTAAGACCCACGCTAAAAAACCAATCAGGGTCTTTGCCGGTGAGGATACCGCGGTCCATGCCGGCAGCGGCAGCCAGCCCGACCAGCCCCATGGGAAGGGCAATTTGTCTTTCAACAGTGAAAGAGAGAATGCCAGCCAGAGCTAATACAGGTGTGAAGAGGGTCAGGCGCACCAC
>CAYQYJ010000312.1:3575-4864 GCA_964421605.1 uncultured Ardenticatenaceae bacterium
TTTTCTAGCGCATCATCATGGGGTTGCATGTTGACCATAATAGATCCCAGGCAGCATCCAACTGCGCATACGCCAGACATGCCGAAAACGCCATTACCGCGCTCTGGCTGGTGGGCGTACACTCTAATCAGGATGCAATTGATACCGATCAGGCCTTACATCTCGTAAGCTGTTCTTGCCTTAAACGCCAACAAACAACTGGCCCTGATTTCCTGAATGTCTATCTGTGCCAATGTGGGCAGTTTGCTGGTGGTGAAACCGGTTGCCGGCATCTCCTCTATGTACCTCTGGTCGGCGGCATTTCTCAAAATAATGCTGCCAACCAGATCCCCGCCGATCGTTTGCTGCTGCCCCACAAATCTGACGCGCGCGTCCCACCGATCGTTGATTTATACGGTCTTCACCAGAGCATTTCTGCTCAACTGCTCAAGACAAGAACCACGCTGGAACACATCTTATCAAACCAGATTGTTTTCTCCAAGCTATTTTTCCTGCTTTTGGCGACGTCAGACAAAAAAGTGTCTATTAGCATAGAATAGACATGACATGCGTCACAGGTTTCCGCGCCGCCGTTTTTTTCGGCCCTACTTTCCGCCTTCTGCCGGCAATAGAAGACCCAGCCACTCCTCCACTTCGGCATCAGAGAGCGCCGTCAGTTGCGACAGCAATCGCGCCGCTTCCTCATCGCGCAGTGCATAAGGCGTCTCGGCTCCGCCATCGGGCCGGTGCGCCGGAGCGTTCTGGGAGGGTTGATCCGACGCTATCTGCTGGAGGATATCCCTGGTCAACTGCGCCAGCGTCGCCCCTTCATAAAAAGTAGCGATAGGGATGGAAACCTCTAAACCTGCTTCCATTTTTCTTTTCAGCGCCAGGGCCATCAGCGAATCAATACCCAGGTTGATCAATGCCTCCTGTGCGTCAATCCTCTCTGGCAACAACTTCAACACCTCCGCCAACAGTTGGCGCAAATGCGTTTCCACCAGGCGATACCCGTCAGCCACAGCGACGTCCCGCACCTGTGCCCGCGTCAGGGTGTTGGCTGCGGGATAGCCTGCCGGCTGATCCACAGACAGGCGTACCTCTGCCCGCGCCGCCATGCGCATCACCGCAGCCTGAGGTATTTCCGGCTGGCGCAGCAGTTGGCCCAGAGCCGCCAGCGCCTGTGTGGGCGATAGCGGAATGAGGTCAGTGGCGAATGTGTCGCTACGCGCAGCCATGCCGCTTTCTGCCCAGGGTCCCCAATTGATGCTCAAAGCCGGCAAACCCGCCTGCGTCCGGTAGTGGGCCAG
>CAYQYJ010000313.1:0-4861 GCA_964421605.1 uncultured Ardenticatenaceae bacterium
CGCCGGCATTTATGCCGCCAACATTCCTGCTGCCGCTGCTCCCGCGCCCCCCCCAGGCGGCTCTCTATTGATGCTGGTGGGCTTGCCGGGAGCCGGCAAATCCCTGCTCATTCACCATTTACAGGCGCTGCTCCCCGTGACCGTTGTCAGCAGCGATCAGGTGCGCATACGGGCGCTGGCGCAGCCAGGATACAGCCTGGAAGAAGTGGATGCCATTTATGACCTGTGCCACGCCGTCATTGGGCGGCGGCTGGCGCAAGGGCAGCGGGTCGTCTTTGATGCCACCAATCTGCTGCGCCGCCGCCGCCAGGCGCTGCGACGTACGGCGGCTCAAAGCGGCGCCATCGTAGCCGTTTGCCACGTCACCGCCAGCGCCGCCGACACTCGCCAGCGTTTGCAGGCGCGCCACAGCCAGACGCGACGCCCCGGCGATCTTTCCGACGCTGGCTGGTCTGTGTATGAATTGTTGCAAAACCAGTTTGAGCCACTGCAGCTCCCCCACCTGGTGCTGGACACATCCGTTGCCCCACCCGACCAACTCGCCCACCAGCTACGCGACTACTGGCTGGCGCAAGAGACAATATAAAATAGATTTCACCGCCAAGACGCCAGGCAACACCTCTTAGCCACCTATCATCCCCGTAAAGTGGGCAAAATTGCCTATAAAAATGGGTGTCAGCCCCGCCGTAGGCGGGGCTGACACCCACCACCGATATTTTTCGCCCGTGCGGTAAAAATTGCTTTGTTACGTCAGGCGCTCGCGGGCGCGGGCGCTGAGGTAGTCCATGCTCCAGACCATAATGACGATGGCCCAGGTAGCCGTGCCGGCAGCGTCATACTGATTCAACCCCACCCACAGCCGGAACTGCTGCCCAATACCGCCGCCGCCCACAAACCCAATCACGGTAGACATGCGGATGTTGATATCCCATTGATACAGAATAAAAGCCAGAAACTTGGGCACTAACTGCGGCGCAATGGCGAAAATGAGCGTTTGCAGCCGGTTGGCTCCCGTAGCCATGACAGCCTCCACCGGGCCAGCGTCAATTTCCTCGATCGTTTCGGAGAACAGCTTGCCCAGATTGGGGATGTTATTCAGCATCAGGGCTAAAACGCCGGCAAAGGGCCCGGCCCCAACCCAGGCGGCGCAAATCAACACCAGAATCATCGGCTCAACCGAGCGGAACAGGTTGAAAGCAGTGCGGAACAGGTTGTAGACAGCCCGCCCGGCAGCGCTGCGCCCGGTGATGTTGCGGGCGGCAAAGAAGCTGAGGGGGATGGCAAAGAAGGAGCCCAACGTTGTCGCCAGTAGCGCCATCAGCAGAGTCACTAGAGATAGATCCAGCACCGTCTTGAAGGCTTCGCTGATTTGCGGCCCGCCAATGACTTCACGCCAGATAACTTCTACCCGCCCCGCTTCAGCCCGTCCAGCGTCTGGGTTCACTTCCATGAGGGGGCTGATGCTGGTTTCCAGACGCAGATTGCCGGCAGCGTCCGTCGTACAACAATTAGACTGCACCCGCAAGAACGCCCCATCGGAAAATACCCAACGCACGGAAACCTCTGTGTTTGGCGGCAGTTCGTGTCCTGAAATGATCAGGGGGTCTCCCACGTTGCCGCAAGAACGCGATAGCGAAACGCGCGCCCCACTGATCCCCGAAGGCGCAGTTGCGCCAGAGCCGCAAGGCACGGGCAGCGGCACGGTTACTTTATGCTCTTCTGTGGGGCGGGTCACCAGGTCCGGGATGGCAAATGCCCGCACCAGTCGCAGCCCGTCCGGCGCGCCACGAATCAATTCCGCCGGCCTGATTTGCGCCACCTGCCATGACCAGACAAACACCAGCACAAAAATAGCAACCGCCGCCCCGCGTGTGACCAGACGGCGCACAGGGCTGGGGCGTTGCGTCGCCGGCGTGCCCGCCAGAATGCGCTGCCGCAACCAACCGGAAGCGGCGTCCAACAGCGCCACCACCAATACAATGGCAAGGATAGCCGTGGCCATAGAGGAAAAGCGGTTCAGCCGGATCCATTGGATGACCAGGAAGCCCAGGCCGGCGTCGCTGACCAGACCGATGACGGTGGACATACGCACGTTAATGTCCCAGCGGTATAGGGTAAAGGACGTGAAGGTGGGCAAAATTTGCGGCAGCACGGCGTAGACCACCACCTGCGGCATGCTTGCGCCTGTGGCCCGCATCGCCTCAATGGGGCCGGGGTCAATGCTTTCAATGGCTTCTGAGTACAGCTTGCCTAGCGCGGCGACGGTGTGCAGCCACAAAGCCAGCGTACCGCCAAATGGCCCCAGGCCAACCCAGACAGCGAAAATAATGGCCCACATCAACGTTTCAATGGAGCGAACCACGTTGAGAATGGTGCGTACCACGTAATAGACGCCCAGTGTGAACCGGTTGCCAGACATCAAGTTGCGCGCCGCCAGGAAGCTGACGGGCACGGCGAAGATAACGCCCAATACGGTAGCCATGAAAGCCAGGGCGATGGTTTCGCCAATTTTGTCAATAACCAGGGCCAGCGTTTGCGTGGGCTGCAGCGAGCCATAAGGCTGGTGCTGTTCGGCGCGGACAACATGGGTTTGAGTCTCGCCGGGGCCGGGTTGGCTGGTGAGGGGCACTGCCAGAGGGACGCGGATGCGGACGGTAAAATTGCCGGCGCTGTCCGTCATAAACAAAGCCGGCGCGCCATCTTGCAGCACCCGCTGCGGGTCGCCAATGGGGCTGAGCCACCACAACTCCCCCTCAAAATTGGGCAGATAGCCGCTGCCAGACAGTTCAATAGATTCGCCTACGGTGGCGCACGGCACGCTGATGATCAGCCGCGGTGAGACGGTCGCCTCCCGCGCGGGCGGCGGCAGGGGATCAATGCACGGCACCTGGATGGGCGTCTGCCCCGTGACGTCATTGGTGGGGTAGGTCATCAGCTCAGGCTGCGTCAGCGCCTTCAAATAGGGCAGCATGGAGGGCCAACTGCTGACCAATCGCGCCGGGCGTACTTCAGTGACGCTGATGCCCAGCCCGTAGACGATTAACGCGCCCAACAAGAAAGGCACGCCCAGGCCGCCTGACTGCCGTCCGCGCGCCAACTGGAACGCATCCCACGCCGTCCACAGCCAGATGCCGGCTAACGGCGCCAGCAGGGCAATAGCCGCTTTCCACAAAATCAGTCCCCCCAGGACAAGAACGACCAGCAGCAGCCCCACGCCGCGGCTGCGCTTACCCAAAACGAACTGTCCGCTGCCAGGGAGAATCAACGAAAAAAGGGCGTAAACCCAGGCAGATTGTTGACCCTGATGGTCAGATGCGCGCATCGGCTTCCCCCTTTAGCTGACTGCCTGCCCGCCGACAGTGACCATTTCGGCTTCTTCGCCGTACACTTCTTTGAACCGTTCTGGCGTTAGTTCCTTAGGGATGCCGTCAAAAACGAGTTCCCCCGCTTTCAAGCCGATGACGCGAGTGGCGTAACGGTGTACCAGGTCCAGAAAGTGTAGGCTGCAAATAACGGTGATGCCATCCTGCCGGTTGAGCAGTTCCAGATATTGCAGAATAGAATGGGCCAGCACCGGGTCCAGACTGGCGACGGGTTCGTCAGCCAGCATCAGGCTGGGCTCCTGCATCAAGGCGCGGGCGATAGCCACCCGCTGCTGTTGGCCCCCCGAAAGTTGATCGGCGCGGTTGTCTGCCTTGTCGCCAATTCCCACCCGTTCCAGCGCCGCCAGCGCCCGTTTATGGTCGTTCCCCGAAAACTGGTGCAGCAAACTGAGCCAGGGATGGGCGTATCCCAGACGCCCGGAAAGAACGTTCGTCAGCACGCTGCTGCGCTTGACCAGATTGAACTGTTGGAAAATCATGCCTATCTGGCGGCGAATGTGGCGCAGTTCTTTGCCGCTGGCGGCGGTGACGTCTATGTCGTTCCAGAGGACGCGCCCCTCAGTCGGGTCAATCAGGCGGTTGATGCAGCGCAGCAGGGTGGATTTACCCGACCCGGACAGGCCAATGACGGTCAGAAACTCGCCATCGCGCACGTCAAAGCTGACGTTTTTCAGGGCCACGGTGCCATCGGGGAATACTTTGGTCAGATTTTCTACACGCAGCAAGGCAGACCTCCCATCAATTTTAATCCAGAAGTTCAACTTCTTCGGAGAAGTTGAATTTCTAACTGAATAAAAAAGGAGAGAGGGTTTTGTTTCCCCTCTCTCCTCTTGACGCCTTAGAACGGTTTATTGCGCCAGGTCTTCGATGTTGATGCCCGCCCGGCTCAGGTCGGCACGGAAGAGATCATAGAAGCTGTCGTCGGCCGCTTGCAGGGCTTCGATGGAGTAGAGATTGTTCAAGACTTCTTTGCCGGCATCTGTCGCCGAAATCTCCAACAACGCATTCACAATTTGTTCCCGCGTTTCCGCCGGGAAATCCTCGGTAAACGAGACGCTGTCGTTGGGGATGTCTGTCGTTTCCGCCAGCACCGACACCACTTCTTTCACATCTGGCAGGTCGGCTTCCACCGAGCTGCGGGCGTCCACAAACGTAGCCCCGGCGTCGCAGTCGCCGTTATACACCTGAGTGATAACGTTATTGTGCGAACCGGCTTCAATCGTCTGGCTGAAGTCGGTGTCCGGGTTCACGCCGTTAGCCGCCAGCAAAATGCGCGGGATGATATAGCCGGACGTCGAGTTGGGGTCTACCCAGCACATCACTTTGCCCTTCAAATCTTCCAGCGAGGCGATGCCGCTGTCCGCCCGCACCACGATCTGGCCCGTGTAGGTGGTCGCGCCAAACCGCTGCGTCACCAGCCCCACATCCACGCCGTATTTCTCGTGCGCCAGGACGTAGTTAAAGGTGTTCAGCCAGCC
>CAYQYJ010000314.1:0-4855 GCA_964421605.1 uncultured Ardenticatenaceae bacterium
TGGCGGAAGCCTTCGATGGTGTAGACGCCATCGCCAGAGAGTCGCCAGATGGGTTTGCCGCTCAGGTCTACGATGAATTCGCCCTCGATGCGACCGGATGGTTCGTCGTCAAGGGTGTATAACGTTTTGCCGCGTAAATAGGCGAACGCTTCGCCTTTGGGGTCAATTAGAGCGCGCATGGTTAATCTCCTTTAGGGGGCTGTAATAGTGTAATCAGCCTGGAGAATGCCGGCAGCATTCCGCAGCATCACCACGTCGCCCACCTGCCAGATAGCCTGTTCCAGCCCCCAATACAGGTCGGTGGCGCTGTCTTGCCCGGTTTCGGTGTGTACGCTGATGCCTGCGCCCAGGTCTTCGCCGCCGCCGAACAAAGTAATCTGGTCGAAGGTGTAAACGTGGCCCTCCTGGTCAGACAGCGTCCACCCTTGTAGGGCGACTGCCTGGCTGCCTGTGTTGCGCATAAAGACGGCTTCTGCCGGCAGATTCCCCGCCCCGGTCACCCCCGCAATTACCACGTTGATTTCCCCCTGCACAAACTCAGCCGTCACTGTAGGCAGAATAGCCTGGGTGGGGGGAAGTTCGGTGGCGGCTGGCGGCGGCTCGGTAGGCGGCGCTAATCCGCCGATGGGAATAATCAACGACTGCCCGGCGTTGATGATGTTTGGGTTCGTCAGCCCGTTGGCTGTCATAATGTCTTGCAGCGGAACGTCGAATTCGGTGGCAATGCTCCCCAGCGTATCGCCCGCTTGCACGACGTAGACAAGCGGTTCATTGGGGTCGGGCGTTTCGGTAGCTGCCTCTGGCGGCGGATTGTTCAGGGGGGTGGGCAGTGACGGCGCCATAACGGCGCCCGTAGTGGGCGCGGCGGCGGCAGTGGTTTCTTCTGGCGTTTGTCGCCTTTCCCACCAGGCGAGAATAGCCAGCATCACGACTGTGGATACCACAATGTTGATCAGGATGAAGGGCAACATGCGACGTAGTGACATAGGTTTCTCCAGTTAAATTGTACACCATTCGGCGTTGGCGTGAAACGGTGGCATTTGCTTGGAAAAGCGGTTGATATAGATTAGACTGGAGCAGTCTTTGAGACTGCTCCAGTCTGGTAGTCTCCCATTATGGTGGAGGAATCTATGGATCGTTCGCTGCAGGTCTTATTTATTAGCGCCGAAGTGGCGCCTTTTGCCAAACGGGGTGGGTTGGGCGACGTGGCGGGGGCGCTGCCCAAGGCGCTGCGGGCGTTAGGGCATGATGTGCGCGTCGTGATGCCGGCATACGCCAACATCGAAGCCGGCTACCCCGGCGTCAACGGCACAGACATCATCCTACAAGTGCCCACCGGCAGCGGGCCTGTGCGCGCCGGCGTCTTTGAAGGGGTGCTGCCCGGCAGCGACGTGCCCGTCTACTTCATTGCCGAGCGCAACCTGTTCAACCGCCCCGAAGTCTATGGCTATTGGGACGACCCGTACCGCTTTGCCTTCCTCAGCCGCGCCGCCCTCGACCTGGCGGCAGCGTTGAACTGGCGGCCCGACCTGCTGCACGCCCACGACTGGCACGCCGCCCCCGCCGTCGCCTGGCTGGCTACCTCCGGGCAGGCCTTCGACTTCTTTCGCGGCATCCCCTCCCTTTTCACCATCCACAACCTGGCCCATCAAGGGCTGACCAGTTGGAACATCTTCGACTACCTGGGCATCCGTACCCACTCCCTGCTAGAAGAACGGTATGGCGAAGTCAACTTCATGGCGCGCGGCATCTACCACGCCACCCAAATCAACACCGTCAGCCCCTCTTACGCCCGCGAAATCATGTCGCGTGAAGGCGGCGCCAACATGGACGGCTTGCTGCGCCATCGCCAGCGGGATTTACACGGCATCCTCAACGGCATTGACGCCGACGTGTGGAACCCGGCCACAGACAAACACCTTTCCTCCCCCTACGACCAGCACGACCTGGCGGGCAAAGCGCAAAACAAACGCGCCTTGCAGCATCTCCTGGGGCTGCCAGAACGGGACGACGTGCCGCTGCTGGCGATGGTCTCCCGCCTGGATTTCCAGAAAGGGCTGGACATTTTGGGCGAGCCGCTGCATTTGCTGCTCAACGGCATGGCGGGCGAGGCGCAGTTTGTGGTATTGGGCACAGGCGCGTCGCAATATGAAGATATGTTCCGCCACATGGCCCACTATCACAAAGAGAAAATGACGGCAGTGTTGGCATATAGTGGGGGATTGGCGCCGCAGATTTATGCCGGCAGCGACATGTTCCTCATGCCCTCCCGTTTCGAACCCTGCGGCTTGGGGCAGATGATCGCCATGCGCTACGGCAGCGTGCCCATCGTGCGCGCCACCGGCGGCCTGGCGGACACCGTCAGCGAAGGGCACACCGGCTTCCTCTTTTACCCCATGGACGGTTACGCCCTCTGGCAAGCCATCCAGCGCGCCATGTACATTTACTACCATGACAAAGCAAGCTGGCGACAGATGCAGATCAATGGCATGAGCGCCGATTTCTCCTGGACGCGCTTTGCCCAAAGCTACCAACAGCTTTATGAGTGGACCACCCGATAAGAACGGAGCATCAAATGACCAAACTTTACCTATCTCTGGCGCTGCACAACCACCAGCCCGTGGGCAATTTTGCCTGGGTGTTCGAGGAAGCGTACCAGAAGGCATACCTGCCCATGCTGGAGGCGTTGGAGCGACACCCAGGCGTGCGACTGGCAGTACACAACACGGGCCCCCTGCTAGACTGGCTGCTGCCAGCCCACCCCGAATACGTGACGCGGCTGGCAGCGCTGGCAGCCGCCGGACAGGTAGAAATTATGACGGGCGGCTATTACGAACCCATCCTGGTGTCGCTGCCCGATAATGACAAAATCGGCCAGCTTCGCAAGCTGACGGATGCCGTCAAGACGCATTTTGGCTACGAGGCCACCGGCGCCTGGCTGGCGGAGCGGGTGTGGGAACCGCATTTGCCCAAACCGTTGCACGAAGCCGGGGTACAGTTCATCATTGTGGACGATACGCATTTACGATATGCCGGCATCACCGACGACGAAATGTTCGGCTACTACGTCACCGAAGAGCAAGGACACCCGCTCAAAGTATTCGCCAGCGCCAAACCGCTGCGCTACTCCGTGCCCTGGTCGCCCGTGGCCGACGTCATCGCCTGGCTGCGCCAGGTAGCCGATAGCAACATCCTGCCCGACCTCTACCGCCGCCGCCCCAAAGTCGCCGTCATGGGCGACGATGGCGAAAAGTTCGGTCTCTGGCCCGGCACTTATCGCCACTGCTGGACAAACGGCTGGGTGGATGAATTCTTCGCCGCCCTGGAAGCCAACAGCGATTGGCTGGAAACCGTTCCCCCTGGCGAATTTGCCGCCCGCCAGCCTGCCCTGGGGCAGGTATACATGACCGCCGCTTCTTATGATGAGATGACGGAGTGGGCGCTGCCGGCAGAAATGAGCGCCAGCATCACCCACGTCAAACACGAACTACAAGCCGCCGGACGAGACGACATCCTCCGCTTCCTCAAAGGCGGCCTCTGGCGCGGCTTCATGGCTAAATACGCCGAAGTCAACCAGATGCACAAAAAAGCCCTCTGGGTCAGCCAAAAAGTACAGGCAATGCCGGCAGGCGACGCCCAAAAACGCGCCCAGGAAGCCCTCTGGGCCGCCCAATGCAACTGCGGCTACTGGCATGGCCTCTTTGGCGGCATCTACCTCTTCCACATTCGCGGCATCAACTACCGCAACCTGATTACGGCAGAAACATTAGCCGACAACGAAGCCTACGGCTCCGGCTGGGTGCATTGGTTCAAAACCGACTTCGACCGCGACGGCGCCGCAGAACTCATCCTGACAAACGAGCGGCAATGGCTTTGCTTTGACCTGGACAACGGCGGCAAACTCATCGAATGGGACTGGCGCGACGCCCCCTACAACCTGCTCAACAGCATCTCCCGTTATTATGAATGGTATCATGACGAAATCCGCGCTGCTGCCGCCGCCGGGCGCGTCCATCTCAAACCTGCCGACGATAAAGAACTGACCAACGTCCACGAGCGCGGCGTGCTGGTAAAAGAACTGGGACTGGAAAAGAAACTGTTCCAGGATGGATACCGCCGCGGCGCGCTGCAAGATCGCTTCTTGCCAGAAGACGTAACCCTGGCAGATTTAGCCGCCGCCCGCGCCGCCGACTGGGGCGACTTCCTCGCCGGTCCCTACGCCGCCCAGGTGCGCAGCGACGCCGACGGCCTGACGGCTGCCCTTTCCCGCCGCGGTCACGTCAACGGCGTCCCGGTGACGCTGCAAAAGGAAGTGCGGCTGGATGCCGGCAGCAGCGCCCTCCACGTCCATTACCAGCTACACAATGCGGGCGACCGCCCCCTGCGCTGCCGCTTTGGCGTGGAAAACAACTGGGGCTTAGAAGGCGGTCAAGACCCTCTGACTTATTTCCTGGGCCTGGAAGACGCCGCCGCAGCGCGCCAATATCCGGGCCAGGCCGGCGCAGCCAGCGACGTATCCGCCTTTGCCCTGGTTAGCGACATCATCACCGTGCGCAGCCGCGTTGACCTGGCCCTGTCCCAACCCGCTGCCGTCTGGTTCTACCCCTTCGAGAGCGTCACCAACTCCGAAGCCGGTTACGAAGCCAACTACCAGGGAACCAGCATCCTCACCCACTGGCCCCTCTCCCTGGCCCCCGGCGAAACCTGGCAAGTTCAACTTCACTTCACGCTAAGCGTTGCATAATGGTTGCCTCTTGACGTTTGTTTACGACAAGTCTGACAAACTTATTGTCTGGTTTGTTGGACTTTTGACAAAGCCATTCCCATAAGCAAATTTGCAGAATAAGCGAAACTG
>CAYQYJ010000315.1:0-4855 GCA_964421605.1 uncultured Ardenticatenaceae bacterium
GGGGGGGAGAAATAGTTAATTGGTGAATGGGTGAATGGGTGAATGGTTAATGGGGGGGAGGGAGAAATAGTTAATGGGTGAATGGGTGAATGGTTAATGGGGAAGGGGGAGGGTGAGGAGGATGGTGTTGGCGGCGGGGTCGTGGGTGAGGGTGTCGGGGCCGTGGGGGGTGGTGGGGAGGTTGGCGGCGTGGAGGCGGGTTAGCAGGGCGCGGCGGGCGTCTTCGTCAGGGAGGACGATGGTGTAGTGGACGAGGCCCAATGAGCCTGGCGGGGGCGGGGCGGCGGCGCGGGAGCGCCAGGTGTTCATGCCGATGTGGTGGTGGTAGCCGCCGGCAGCCAGGAAGGCGGCGGAGGGGAAGCCGGTCATGTAGTCGAAGCCGAGTATGTCGCGGTAGAAGGCGACGGCGCGGGGGATGTCGTCAACTTGCAGATGGACGTGGCCCAGGCGCGTGCCGGCAGGCAGTCCGGTAAAAGGCGTATCGGGGGCGGCGGCGAGGAGGGCGGGGATGTCTACGGGTAGGGTGTCCATTTTGACTTCGCCGTTGGTAAATTCCCAGGTGTGGCGGGGGCGGTCGCGGTAGATTTCTAGTCCATTGCCTTCGGGATCGGACAGATAAAGGGCTTCGCTGACGAGGTGGTCGCCCGCGCCGTCTATCATGCGCTGTTGGGTGGCGATGTAGTGCTTGAGCCAGTGACCGAGGTCAGCCTGGGAGGGGAGTAGGATAGCCAGGTGGTATAGGCCGGTGGCGCGAGGGTGCTGCCGCCCGCCGGGGCGGGAGAGGAGGTGGACGATGGGCTGATCGTCTATGCCGAGGGCGGCGGTTTGGTCGTCCTGGGAGAGCAGTTGCAAGCCAATGACTTCCTGGTAGTAGCGGCTGAGGCGGGGCAGGTCGGCTACAGCGAGGGTGACTGCGCCGACGGCAGCGGTGGGGTGGATGGTGAAAGGGGGAAGTGTGGGGGCGGTCATGTTAAGGGTCTCCTGGAGGGGGTGAGTGGTGATGGGACAGGGGGGAGTAGTTTTTAGTCCTGGCAGAGGGTTTGGCGGAGTTGGGTTTTTTGGATTTTGCCGAGGGCGTTACGCGGCAGGTCGTCTACGAAGTAGATGGTACGCGGAACTTTGTAATTGGCAAGTTTTTGTTTGCAATGTTCGCGGATGGCGGCGGCGGTGACGGCTGCGCCGGGGTGGAGCACAATGACGGCAATGATGCGCTCGCCCCATTCGGGGTCGGGGCAGCCAATGACGGCGTTGGCGGCGACGGCGGGGTGTTCAGCCAGGACGAGTTCGACTTCGGGGGGGTAGACGTTCAAGCCGCCGGTGATGATCAGGTCTTTGGCGCGGCCTTTGAGGGTGAAGTAGCCATCTGGCTGGCGCAGCCCCAGGTCGCCGGTGCGCAGCCAGCCGTCGGGAGTGAAGGCGGCGGCGGTTTTGGCGGGCATTTGCCAGTATCCCTTGAAGACGTGGGGCCCGCGAATTTGCAGTTCGCCAATTTCGCCGTCGGGCAGGGGTTCGCCTGTTTCACCGTGCACAATGCGAGCTTCGACGCCGGGGAGGGGCAGTCCGACGGAGCCGACGCGGCGTTCGCCTTGTAACGGGTTGGAGAGGTTCATGCCGGTTTCGGTCATACCGTAGCGTTCCAGCAGGGTATGGCCGAAGGTTTGCTGGAAGCGGTGGAAGAGGTCGTCCGGCAGGCGGTCGGAGCCGGAGGTGAGCAGGCGCATGTGGCTGAGGTCGCAGGCGGCGGCAGTGGGGCACTCCACCAGGCGGCGGTGAATGGTGGGTACGCCCATGAATACGGTGCAGCGGCGGCGCATCAGGGTTGCCAGCGTTTCGGTGGGGACAAAGCGGGGCAGCAGGAGAGCGCTGGCAGCGGCGTGCAGCGCCCCGTGCAAAGCCACAACCAGGCCATGCACGTGGAAAAGGGGGAGCACGTGCAGCAGCACGTCGTCTGCGCGCCAGCCCCATGCCTGATGCAGGGCGTCCAGGTTGGCGGTCAGGTTGCCGTGGGTGATTTCGGCGCCTTTGGGCTGCCCGGTGGTGCCGCTGGTGTAGATCATGAGGGCGGTCTGGTGGGGATCGGCGGGAAGGGGGGGTAAGGCGACGGAGGGGGCAGCGGCGAGTTGGGCAGCAAAGCCGGCGGCGGGGTGGAGGTAGATGGTATGGCGCAATGCCGGCAGTTCCGCCACGACGGACGCCAGGTTTGTCTGGGCGGCGGCATCGGCAAAAAAGAGGCTGGCGCCTGAATCAGCCAGGAAGTAAGCCAGTTCTGGCTGCGGGTAATCCGGGTTGAGCGGCAGGGTGATAGCCCCCAGGCGCATGACAGCCAGGTGCAGATAGATGAAGGGCAGGCATTTGGGCAACTGCAAGGCGACGCGGTCGCCCGGCTGGACGCCCAGGCTGAGCAGCCAGCGCATCGTTTGTTGCACGTCGGTTTCTAGCTGGCTGTAGCTGACGGTCTGGACGTGTTGAGGGTGGATGAATTCGATAGCCGTTTTGTGTGGATGCCGGGCGCAGTTTTGGGTCAGGCGGGTGAGGAAGAGCATGGGAGAATGGTTAATTGGTGAATTCGTGAATGGGTGAATGGTTAATGGGGCGTGGGGGATATGCCGTTACGTTAGTTCGCGGCCGCCGGTGAGGTTGTAGGTTTGGCCGGTGATGAAGGCGGCTTCGTCGGAGGCCAGGTAGGCGGCTAATTGGGCGACATCGGCGGGCAGGCCCAGCCGCCGCAAAGGAATGCGGGCTGCCAGGGCAGCGCTTACGCTTTCGGGGGTCTGGCCTGTGACCAGGGCTTCTAGCTGCATGCCCCACTGTTTCATGGCGGTGTCAATGTCGCCCGGCAGGATGGCGTTGACGGTGATGCCGTATTCGCCGACTTCCTGGGCCAGGGCTATGGTGAGGGCGTTGAGGGCGGCTTTGCTGCCGGCATAGGCGGCCATAAAGGGGCGCGGGCGCATGGCGGCAATGGAGGAGATGTTGATAATGCGCCCGCCGCGCTGCCCGGCCAGCAGCAGCGGCAGGGCGTACTTGCAGCAGAGGAAGGCGCCGGTGGCGTTGATCTCCAGCGTTTTGCGCCAGGCTTCTTCGGTCATGTGCAGCACGGGGGCGGGGCCGATGGTAGCGCCGGCGTTGTTGACCAGAATGTCCAGGCGGCCAAACTCAGCCTGGACGGCGGCGATCATGGCTTGCACCTGGTCGGATTGGGTGACGTCGGCTTGAATGGGCAGGCTCTGGACGCCAACGGCGGTAATGCCGGCGGCGACGGCGACGAGTTCGTCCCATTGGGGGTTGCCGCCGTGGGGCAGGTTGGAGGGGGCGGCGCAGCTATCGCTGACGGCGACATGCGCGCCTTCTTGGGCCAGGCGCAGGGCAATGGCGGCGCCGATGCCTGTGCGGCGGCCGGCGCCGGTGATGAGGGCGACTTTTCCGGTTAGATTGTACATGGTTTTTTTCCTCGGTGGTGCAAGGCACTGGCCGAACGGTTTTGGTTTGTTGGGACTTCTATGGCCAGTGCCTCGCACCTGTATAAGTGGTTGGGGCGGTGCAAGGCACTGGCCGAACGGTTTTGGTTTGTTGGGACTTCTATGGCCAGTGCCTCGCACCTGCAAGCTCAAAAGCCACTTTGATGGAGCGGCGGTGGCGTTTGTCCAGGGCGGTTTGGAAGGCCTGGCGGTAGGCGGACAGGGGGAAGCGATGGGTGAGCAGGTTCTCGCAGCGGATGCGCCCTTGCTGCATCCAGCGCATTGCCAGCTCGAATGTGGACAGCGTTTCGCCTTGCCAGGCGACCACGTCGTGCCCAATAGCGCCGATCAGGTCTACTTCCTGGTGCCAGACTGGGGTGAGGTCAATGTGCATGGGATGAAGGTAAACGCCCACCAGCACGACGGTTCCGCCGGCGCGCGTCCAGCGGAGGGCGTGGCGCAATGTGGCGGGCGCGCCTACCACGTCAAATACGATGTCAAAGCCGCCCAATAACATGCGGTTGCTGCCGCGCCCGGCATGGAGGCTGGCGCCGGTCAGGTGGCTGACGGCGGCGTAGCCATCTTCGGCAGCCAGGAAGACGTGGTCTGCGCCGGAGTCCACGGCGATGTCTGCCTGCCAGGGGAATTCGGCGACGGCGGTTATTTCGCAGGCGGGCTGCAAGGCGCGGATGGCCTGAATGAGCAGATAGCCAATGGTGCCGCAGCCGATGACGAGCGCTTTTTCACCGGCGGCAGCCGGACGCCGCCAGGCGGCGTGAATGGCGACGGCGGTGGGTTCGACGAAGATGGCCTGGACGTCGCTGAGGTCGGCGGGTACGGGCAGCAGCGTGCTGGCGGGGGTGATAAAGGTGTCGCCAAAGCCGCCGCCGATGGGGTGGTGGGGACGAGGGTCGCCGGCGCGCTGGCAGAGGACGCGGTGACCACGGGCGCAGGCGGGGCAGAGGTCGGCGTAGCCGCGCGCCAGGCAGTCGTCGGCGCGGCCCCAGCGGACGACGCGGTCGCCAACGCGGAGGGCGGTGACGGCAGCGCCGACTTCGACGATGTCGCCTACCATTTCGTGCCCCAGGTAGATGCGCTGGTGGGAGGGGAGGGCAACGGGGGCCACGTCCAGACTGGCGTCTACGAATAACTGGTGCAGGTCGCTGCCGCAAACGCCGCAGAGGCGGTTGCGCACGCGCACCCAGTCGGGGGCGGGCAGGGGCGGGGCGGGCAGTTGCGCCAGGCGCAGGGGGGCGGTGGGGGCGAAGTAGGCGCCGGACCAGAAGCGGCCCAGCAGCCGGGTGAACAGGATGCGGGGCACGGACACGTCCAGCACCATCGTTTGCATTATGTTTGTGGTCATTGTTTAACCCAGATCGTCATTGTTCACCGCGAAG
>CAYQYJ010000316.1:0-4854 GCA_964421605.1 uncultured Ardenticatenaceae bacterium
ATTGATGACATTCATCAGCAAAACGCCTGCCAAACATCACTTTACACCGTTTTGCCGGCACGACTACTGTATGGATGGTGCACTTTTTTGCTGGGAGTTCAATCAGGCCCTCCTGACTGGCAACGTTACCTTTTTTCCCCCGACGGGGTCGTCTCTGCCGTTCCCCATTACCGCCTACCCGCCACCAGAATAGGAGAATATCATGAAACGCTCTTCTGTACTTTTAGCTGGATTGACCAGCGTTCTCGCTGGTCTCTTATTACTTCTATCCGTCTTAGCCTGGCCCGCTGCCGCGGCAGCGCGTTCATCGCTGCTGGCTGAAACAGACATGGGCGGCGCAACGCCGCTTGGCGCCGCGTCCCCTGGCGCGCAGCCCCTGCAACTACACGTCAACTACGCCCACGACTGGGCTTACGTCCACACAGACCCCCTGGCTACCGTAGTCATCACCGTCACCGACAGCGACGGCATCCGCGCCACCGTCACCGGTGAGGCGGACGACAATGGCGACTTTAACTCCTGGGCGTGGCCCTGGCAGCCTGAACCCATTAACATCGTGCCTGGAGACACGGTACTGGCTGAATCGTTGGGCGTTGTCACCGCCATAGACCCCATCGGCGAGATTATGGGCGAACTGGATGTGGACGCCGACGCCATTGAAGGCAGCATCGCTGCGCCCTGGTTTGCTCCGGGAAGCCTGATGGTTCACTGCGAAATCTGGCAAGAAGGAGGTCCCGTCATTGACGTGCCAGGCGTACCTGCCGCTGGCGGCAGCTATGCCTGCGACTTCTCTGGCATGTGGGACATCCAGCCAGGCCAGGATGTGGCTGTGCGCTATGTAGAGCCAGATGGCGATCACGTCATCAACGTTTTCCAGGAGGTGCTGCCCCAGGTTTCCGCTAACTACGCCCACGATTGGGTGGAGGGTATGTATGAACCTGGACACACCATCTGGATCACCGTCACCGCCAGCGATGGCGTGACCGTGAAAGCTACCGCCGTCATGGAAACCCTGGAAGTTCCCTGGTGGGGTGGTCAGACCGGTTTCTCTACTAATCTGGATGATCCCTGGCTGCCCGCTCACCCCGATATAGTTGCTGGGGACTGGGTTTACGTCCACGCTGACGACGGCTACGACAACGCCCTCCACCTGGGCGAGATTGGGGGCGACCTCGACCTGGACAACGACAGCATCAGCGGCCCGATCACGGCCCCGTGGCTGTTGGAAACGTTAGAAGTCGAATGCCACGCCTGGGGCGCGCCGGGAGGGGCGCCTAACAAACAGTCCACAGCCGAGCCAGATGGTTCTACGAACTACTTCTGTCAGTGGGACCCTGTCTCTGAGTGGGATGTGCTGCCTGGGCAGGATGTGGGTGTCAGCTATCGCGAGCCAGATGGCGACCAGGTGTTCAACGCCTTTCGCGCTCCGGCAGCAGACATGCGTGTGGAAAAGTGGGTGGAAGGCAGCGATCAGGTAGCGCCTGACGGCCTGGCTGTTTTCACCCTATACTATCGCAACGATGGCGACGACGCGGCGGAAACCGTCTGGCTGACAGACACCATGCCCGCCAATACAACCTACGTCACCGACAGCAGCGGCGTCACGCCCGTGATAGACGGTAATCAAGTAATCTGGGAGCTTGGCCCCGTCGCCGCCCAAACGGAGGGCCGTTTCCAGGTTGTGCTGCTGAACATGAACGCGGCGGGCGAAACGCTGCTCAACCAGGCGGACATTGCCGCGCCCTACGATTTCAATGATGGCAACAATCATGCCGAAGCGCAGGTGTTTGTGGTCGCCGAGACGCCCGACCTGTATATCGGCAAGTACATCAATCCGGGCAATCCCGCCCCTGGACAGACCTTTACCTACCAGTTGTGGTACGGTAACAATGGCCCTGTATCTAGCGAAATGGCCACGATTGTAGATACGCTGCCCCCAGACACAACCATTGTCTCCTGGTACTCCGCCAATGGCTATGGCTTGTGGCAAGAGAACAGCACGGCGGATCACTTTATCCTGGAAGCGCCGTCCGTTCCTGGCTACTGGGGCGACCAGATTATCCTGCGCCTGGCGCTGGATGAGACGGTGCCGCCAGGCACGCAGTTGATCAACACCGTAGAGATGCTCACGGCGCTGGACGCCAACCCCGACGATAACCTGTATGTCCATGACAATGGTTACGTGGGCGATCCCTATTGGAATGGCGCCCTGTCGCAAGAGTTTGGTTGGGGGCAACTCGTTGCTGGCGGCGAGATGGGCTTCAACTTGCACGTGCGCAATGACGGCAACATGCCGGCGCTCGCCACCCTTGTGGACACCCTGCCCGCCCATGCCAGCTACGTGGACGCCTGGGCCTGGATTGGCCCAGATTACGTCCCCTTCCCTCCCGACAACATCCACAACGGCATCCTCACCTGGAACCTGGGAACCCTGGAGCCTGCCGAAAGCCTGCACATTGACCTGCGGCTGGCTATTGGGGCGAACGCTGCTGTAGGTGCGGCTTTGACCAACTGCGCTGACCTGTCCATTGATGGGCCAGACGGCTTCCCCTACGACAACAGCGCCTGCGTTACCGACTACGTGCAGCCGGCCGGGCCCAACCTGCGCCTCACCAAATCCTATTGGTGGGATTGGGAAGGCCAGATGGTCTTCAACATCCGCCTGGAAAACCTGGGCACGACACGGCTGGACGACGTGTGGGTCACAGACCTCTATCCAGATGACGTCAGTTGGAATGGCGACTGGTGGGTCGAGTATGGTCCCTGGATTACAGTCACCCACAACGCCGCCCAGCAGCAGCTTCTCTTCTGGGTAGAACGCCTCCACCCTGGCGAAGGCGCGCGCTTTAACTATCGCCTGGACGTAGATAGCGACCTGATTGGCGTGCCTGGCTTGAGCTTCACCAACATAGCCGAAGCGCCCGTGACAGGCGACGTCAACCCCGATGACAACGCCGCTGCCGTCACAGCGACCACAGGCCCAGACTTGTACGTAGAGAAGTGGCTGTCCGGCGGCGAGCCTCGCCCTGGCGAACTGATTACCTTTACCATTCGCTTTGGCAATCAGAGCCAATGGCCCTGGGACAGCGGGCCGCAAACGTTCTTGACCGATGCGCTGCCGGCAGAAATGACCTTCATCACCGCCACTGCCCCCTGGAACGCCAACGAAACCTGGACGCCCACCATCCTGCCCGGCAACGTGCTGGAGTGGGAATGGGGTACCATGTGGGGCGGCGCGTGGTGGCAGTTTGATGTGGTGGTGCAGATAGCCGACGACGCCCCCTGGGACGCGGTGTTGGTGAACCAGGTGGAAGTGGCTTCCCCCGATCCCGATGACGTAGAAGTTAACTACGACAACAACACCGCCACCGCCGCCGTCACCGTTACCGTCTACCACCTCTGGCTGCCCGTCATGGCTCGTTAACCACAAAACGGTTTAATACGTGATGCCTTGCCTGCTGGCAATCCATCACCGGGGCATGCCGGCAACCCCGCCGGTATGCCCCTTTTATTGATTTGTTGAACGCCCTCCCCTTTCCCAGTAGAATAAACGCCAATCCGCAGCCGTTTTGCCTGCAGGAGACGCGCCATCATAAATGAAAATAGTGCGCCGTTGTCGCCCGATTTTGGAAAATCGCCTTGCTATTATCGATGCCAGACAGGACAAAGCCCTTTCAAGACTTCGTAGATGGACTGAAAGCCTGCGCCGAGGCCGCGTAAACCGTCAAAGCGAAGCCGCCGCCCAACGGCGTCTGGCTCGCGCTCCGGCTGACCACAGACCAGCGAGGACGCAATCCTATGACACGCTATGCTGCTTTTCTACGCGCTATTAATGCCGGCGGGCGCATCATTACCATGGACGTGCTGCGCGCGATTGTGGCCTCTTTAGGGTTTGCCAACGTACAGACGTTCATTCAATCGGGGAACGTCATTTTTGAGACGGACAAGACAGATGTGGCGGCGTTGGAAGAGCGATTGGAAACGGCTTTGAACGAATTCCTGGCTTTTCTTGTGCCCGCCTACGTGCGCACCATGCCTGAACTGCATGAGCTGGCAGCGTCCTGGCCCTTTCCATCCATACCAGAGAACGACGACGTGACCCTGTACGTCGCCTTTTTACCCCTAACGCCGCCGCTTGAACGGCAGCAAAAACTGCTGGCGTTAGCCAGCGAAGTAAATCTGTTTCACATTGAGCGGAACCACGTCTTCTGGCTGCGGCAGCGCTCCCTGGAAGAAAAGCCCTTTTCCGCCGCCAGGATAGAAAAAGCGCTGGCTATGGAAATCACCGTGCGCAACATTTCCACAATTCGCCGCATGGCGCAGAAGTACGCCTGAATATTGGTTTGGGGCAATTTGGGGCGAAGACGCGCCCCAAATTGCCCATAAAAATGGGTGTCAGCCCCGCCGTAGGCAGGGCTGACACCCACCACGATTAACTACAGTGCTACCCTATCAGGAGCGGGCCAAAACTTCGCGGATTTTACGCAGCAGTTCATCGGGCATGATCGGCTTAAACAGATATTCGTCTGCGCCAGCGGCAAAACCGGCGGCGCGGTCATGGTGACCGGAAAGCGCGGACAAGAGGATAAAACGGGTGGCGCTGAGATCCGGGTGGGCGCGCACGTGCCGGCATACTTCATACCCCGTCATATCCGGCATCGTCACGTCAGACAGCACCAGGTCCGGCTTATGCGTCAGCGCCAGCGCCAACCCTTGCTGCCCGGAATCAGCCATCGTCACCTGGAAACCGGACTGACTCAGAATCATATTGACCACCCGCAGCAGCAGCTTGTTATCATCAATGACCAATATTCTGGCAGCCATATCACCCCGTTTCAAATCATCACAATCGCA
>CAYQYJ010000317.1:0-4821 GCA_964421605.1 uncultured Ardenticatenaceae bacterium
CGGCAGTAAATGCGCCTGACGCCTTTGCCAGACAACCACAGGTAGCGCCTTTGACTCTAATTACTTCTGTTTTACAGGATAATACAAACTCCCCTATTTTACTGTGAAATGCGTCACAACTAAAGAGTTAATCGCAATTACCAAATCGCAGCTACTAAACGGGTCACCGAAAGAACCTGCTGGCGGCGCACCCGCCGTTACGGTTCCTTCCTTAAAGTGGTACAATCATCGTATGCGACCAGGTTAACCCTTTGATTTTTCAGGCCAGGATTCTGTCAAGCGTATTTTGATAGTAAGCCGCAGGTCAATTAGCCGAATTGACCGGACAAGACAGCGCCTTGTCCTACGGTGCATTTCCATCGTTTTATGCTTGACGCAACAGTAGTGCAACAGCAAAGTAAGGAGCGGCAAAATGAGTCGTGAAACAATAGACATTCCAGAAGTATTCAAACGGGGCATGGAAGAGTGGCAGGAAAGGAATAGCGGTTCTGGCGACGGCGGGGGGGGGCGAAATAACCAGTCGCCAACCGAACCATTCCGCCCCTGGTGGCTTAGCCGCCGCGTCTGGATCATTGGGCTGGCCTTGTTGGCGCTCCTCAGCTTTAACTGGGTGGTACACACGTACACAGAATGGTTGTGGTTTCAAGAATTGGGATACACGCAGGTCTGGTTAAAAAGCTGGGGCGCGCAGGCAGCGTTGTTTGCCGTTTCTTTTGTCCTGGCGGCGGGGATACTACTTTTTAACTGGTTGTACGCGCGGCGTCGGGCGCTGCAATCGCCGGGTATTGGCGTCAATCTGCTGGCGCTGCCAGGGCTGCGTGGTCTGATCGTGCTGGCCGCTCTGTTCCTGGCTTTTCTCTTTGCTGAAGGCGCAGCCAACCAGTGGGATGCCCTTTTGCGCTACCTTTACCAGACGCCATTTGGCGTGAACGATCCCATCTTTGGGCGTGACATCAGCTTTTACCTGTTTGACCTGCCCCTTTACCGGTTTCTTCTTAACTGGCTGCTGCCGCTGATTTTGTTGAGCGGGATCGGGGTTTTTGTCTTGTATGCCCTGAACAACCTGGAAATGGCGCAAAGGGGGTTGTGGCAGCCACAACTGCACACATCGCTGCGGCGGCAGTTGGCGATTTTGTTGGCGGTGGGATTGGTTGTGTGGGCGGCGGGGTATTATCTGCGTACGTTTGAACTGCTGTATGCGCCAGAGGGCGTGGTGGTGGGGGCGACGTATACGGATTTGCGGGTGCGGCTGCCGGCATTAACCGTCCAGATTATCCTCGCGCTCCTTTTCGCCCTGACCATTGCCGCCAACTATTTCCGGCTGAACCTGCGCCTGCCGCTGGCGGCGGGTGGGGCGCTGCTGGTCGCCAGCCTGCTAGGCGGCAGCCTTATTCCGTCCCTGGTGCAGCGGTATGCGGTGGAACCCAACGAATTGGCGCGGGAACTGCCATACATTGCCCACAATATCGCCTATACGCGGCTGGGCTTTGGTCTGGAGAAAGTAGAGACGCGGTCATTCGCAGGCGTGGAACAGATCACCGCGCAAAATCTGACCGACAACGAGGCGGCTCTGCAAAACGTGCGCGTTTGGGATTACCGTCCGCTGCAACAAACTTATGCGCAACTGCAAGGGCTGCGCCCTTACTACCAGTTTAGCTCTGTGGACGTAGACCGGTACACCTTTGGCGACAGTACACGCCAGGTTATGGTGGCGGCGCGGGAGATAAACAAAGCGGGTCTCAACGAACCTTCCTGGGTCAATGAACGGCTGGAATTTACGCATGGCTATGGTATTGTGATGAACCCGGTGGACAAAATCACGCCCGAAGGCAGCCCGGAGTTTTTCATCCGCGATTTGCCGCCGCAGTCCACGGTTCCGATCGAGGTCACCCGTCCTGAAATTTACTACGGTGAATTGATAGATGACCAGGTGTTGGTGAACAGTGGGTTGGAAGAGTTCGACTATCCCCAAGGGGCAGAAAACGTGTACTCCCATTATGCCGGCATAGGCGGCGTCCCCCTCGCCAATGGGCTGCGGCGGCTGGCTTTTGCCACCCGCTTCCGCGACACCAACATGCTGCTCAGCCAATACGTGGATCAAGAGACGCGCATCATGTTCCATCGCCAGATTCGGGATCGGGCGCAGCGGATTGCGCCCTTTCTGACGTTCGACCAGGATCCCTACATCGTGCTGGCTGATGGTCGCCTGGTGTGGATGCTGGATGGGTACACCGTTAGCAACCACTTCCCCTATTCTCAACCCACCAGCAACGGTCTGACCTACATCCGCAATACCGTCAAAGTGACGATTGACGCCTACGATGGCACAACCATCTTCTATCTGGCTGATGAAAACGAACCGCTCATTCGCGCCTACCAGGCTGCATTTCCGGGCCTGTTCCAGCCGCTAGCGAACATGCCCCCCGCCCTGCAAGCCCACATCCGTTACCCTGAAGACTTGTTCCGTGTCCAGACAGAGCAGTATCTGATTTATCACATGACGGACCCGCAAGTCTTTTACAATCAGGAAGACCGCTGGGAAATTCCCAACGAGGTCTATGATGCAGGGCAGCAGCCGATGGAACCCTACTACGTTATCTTCTCGCTGCCTGGAGAAATCGAAACGGAGTATTTGCTGATTCAGCCGTATGCGCCTGCCGGCAAAAGCAACATGATTGCCTGGATTGCCGCCCGTAATGACGCCCCTCACTATGGAGAACTCATCGTCTACGAATTGCCCAAGCAGGAGTTGGTCTATGGGCCGCTGCAAGTTGAAGCGCGCATTGACCAGGATCCCATTATCTCGGAGCAAATCTCTTTGTGGAACCAACTCGGCTCGCGCGTTATTCGCGGCAATCTGATTGTCATTCCCATTGGCACCAGCTTCCTCTACGTGGAACCGCTTTACCTGCTATCGGAAAACAGCGCTTTGCCCGAACTCAAGCGCGTCATTGTAGCCAGCGGCAATCGCATCATCATGCGCGAAAACCTGGAGCTGGCGCTGGCGGACCTGGTAGCCGGGCAGCCAGCCGTGATAGCACCCTCTGGGACGCCCCCGGCTGCCGAAACAGGCGGGGGGACATCGCCCGCTGTCGTCATTGACGCCACCCTGGAAGAAGTGATCAACTCGGCTAACCAGCATTTTGCAGCGGCGGAAGCGGCGCAGCGGGCGGGTGATTGGGCCGCTTATGGTCTGGAACTGGAGGCGCTGAAGCAAGATTTACAGCGGCTACAAGAGTTAACCACGCCGCAGCCTTGAGGAAGTTGATATGCCGCCATCCCTCCGTTCTGAGTTATTTGCCGGCATTCAAGCGGAACTACCCATCGCTCTGGGCGTCATCCCGTTTGGCATGATTTACGGCGTGCTGGCCATCGCCGCCGGGCTGCCGCCGCTGCTGGCGCAAGCCATGTCGGCTATTGTCTTTGCCGGCTCGGCGCAGTTCATTGGCGTGCAGTTGTTTGCTGCGGCAACGCCTGCCGGCATCATCTGGCTGACCACCTTCATCGTCAACCTGCGCCACCTGTTGTACAGCGCCTCAGTGGCGCCCTACCTCGCCCCCCTGCCGCCGCGCTGGAAATGGCTGCTGGCTTACCTGCTCACCGACGAGGCGTACGTCACGGCCATCTTACACTACGACGATCCGCAGGCGTCGTCGCCGCTCAAACATTGGTTCTTTTTGGGCGCCGGCGTCACCTTGTGGGGCTTCTGGCAAGCCAGCACCGCCGTGGGCATCTTCCTGGGGGCGCAAGTTCCGTCCAGTTGGGCGCTGGATTTCACCCTGGCGCTGACCTTTATCGGGCTGGTCGTGCCCGCCTTGACCGGTTGGCCTCCCATTGCCGCCGCCGTCACGGCAGGCGTGGTAGCCCTGCTGACGCCAGATTTGCCTTATAAGTCCGGGTTGATGCTGGCAGCCATTGCCGGCATCACCGCCGGCCTCCTCACCGAACGCCACCCCTAAAACAACCCTTCTTCCTTCTCCCTTCTTCCTTCTCCCTTCCCACCATGTCCCCTCCCCTCCTCTGGCTCATCATTATCGGCATGGGAGTGATCACCTACAGCATCCGGCTGTCGCTGATCTTGCTGTTGCAGCGCATCGCTATTCCGCCGCTGCTGCAACGGGGGCTGAAATACGTGCCGATCGCCGTCCTTTCCGCCATCATTTTCCCCGAACTGTTCCAACCGCAAGGGGCGCTGGACCTGTCATGGGGCAACGTCCGTTGGCTGGCAGGTCTGGCAGCCGCCCTGGTCGCCTGGCGCACGCGCAACGTTTTGTGGACGATTGCTGCCGGCATGGGCGTCCTCTGGCTGCTCTCCGCCCTTCCCCTGGGCTGACCCCGACTGTTGCGCCATCGTCATAGTCTGTCGCGGAAATAGTACTATAAACTATTTCCCCTTTGCGGCGCTTTCCCTTATAATGAGTGTATTGAGACTGGTTGGAAGTGGCTGACCACCTCCAGCCAGTCATTAAGCCAGGCTGCGCTCATCTCTCCCATATACGGCAAGCCAGACGCTGCTTTTATCTGGTCTCAACTTTCCGTTCAATCCTCACAATTCCATCCAACAAGCAGGGAATTCCCGGTTTGGGGGATTTTTTGTTTGTTGCTGGCAACATTCTCATAGCGTCACCATCTATGGGTTAGAGAAAAAGCGCCGCCAGAGCAGTTTATCACAAACAGGAGGTGTGATAATGCTTAGCCAGGTCAGAAAACGGATGTTTTTAGGGTTGTTCGTATTGGTTGTGGGCGGGGGTTTGTTGTTGGGCATCGGGCTGCTGCGGGCGCGGGCGGCAGCGCCGGAGTTTGTGGTGGCTGCGCGCAGTT
>CAYQYJ010000318.1:0-4787 GCA_964421605.1 uncultured Ardenticatenaceae bacterium
GGGTAAGGCACCTTGCCGGGCCGAAAGCCTGGAAAGCGCATCTCGCGGCCAAGTTTACGGGCTACATCCCGCATTCCCTTTTGCGCTTCTTCTTCTGGAATCTCAGCAATGACGTGCAGTTGTCGCTGGTCATCTTCTTCTTGCTTGATTATATTTATCACGATGATTCCTCGGTTATTTCGTATTTCCACTCACGCAAACCACTTTTGCCCCCTAAAGGGCGGCAACAACAGCGCGCCAGACGCGGCGCAACCGTTTCCGGGCAATCGAACACAAAAGAAGATCGCGGCTGCGTCTGGAAATAAGCGGTTACATTTGTCAAATGTGAGTGGGGCGAATTGTGTGAGCAAACGCGGCCCAGCCAGGAAGCGTTGACAGGGCAACGCTCAAATTGAGTAGGGAAGGCGGGACTCGAACCCGCACGCCTTACGGCACATGATCCTAAGTCATGCTCGTCTGCCAATTCCGACACTTCCCCAACTTAACACAAGAATTATATCATTGGTAGTCGCTTTGCCAAACACACCGAGCGTGCTATAAAAGCTGGTTAAAGATGCGCCGCGCCTCCTGTAGCCCATGAAAGGAGTCCTAGAACCTGGGCACGGCGCGCTCCCTACCTTGAGGTTCCCGCATAGGGATACCCGAAGGACGCCTCCGCGCAGGAACTATTTTGCGGCGGCGCAACCATAAGAAAGGACAAACGTCAGTGACGACATTATTGGTCAGGAACGTAGCTGTATTGGTAACTATGGATGCCCAGCGGCGAGAGATCGCTAATGGGGGCTTGTTTGTGCGTGACAACGTGATTGTCCAGGTGGGCCCCACAGCAGAGTTGCCCGCTACCGCCGACACGATCCTTGACCTGCGGGATCACATTGTATTGCCTGGTCTGATTAACACGCACCATCACCTTTACCAAACCCTGACGCGCGCCTGCGCCCAAGACGCCGACTTGTTTACCTGGCTGACTACCCTTTACCCTATTTGGGCTAACCTGACGGATGAGGCTGTTTACATCAGCACCCAGGTGGGGCTGGCGGAGTTGATGCTCTCCGGCTGTACCACCAGCAGCGACCACCTCTATATTTATCCTAACGACTGTACGCTGGACAGTCAGATTCGGGCGGCGCAGGCGATTGGAATGCGTTTTCACGCGGCGCGCGGCTCCATGTCGTTGGGGGAGAGTCAGGGCGGTTTGCCGCCTGACCGGGTGACCGAGGCGGAGCCTTTTATCTTACGCGACAGCCAGCGGTTGATTGAAACGTATCACGATGCGACCCGGCACGCTATGCTGCGCATCGTGCTGGCCCCCTGTTCCCCTTTCTCTGTCACAGCCGATTTGATGCGAGAATCGGCTGAAATGGCGCGGGCATATGGCGTGCGGTTGCACACACACCTGGCGGAGACGGTCGAAGAGGATGCTTTTTGTCTGGAAAAGTTTGGCTTGCGCCCGGTGGATTATGTCGCCTCCCTGGGGTGGGTAGGAAAGGATGTGTGGCACGCGCACTGCATTCACCTGAACGCCAGCGAAATTACCCGCTTTGGGCAGACAGGAACGGGAGTGGCGCACTGCCCCAGCAGTAATATGCGTCTGGCTAGCGGCATTGCCCCGATTGGGGCTATGCGCCGGGCCGGGGTCTCGGTGGGGTTAGGCGTGGATGGCTCCGCTTCAAATGATGGCAGCCATATGTTGGCGGAAGCGCGACAGGCTTTACTGTTGCAGCGCGTCGCGCCTGCGCGGGCTGGCGTAGGCGTTCATGCCAATGGCGACCAGTTTCCGAACTTTGCCGGCAATCCTGCCGCCATGAGCGCCCGCCAGGCTTTGGAACTGGCGACATTGGGGGGAGCGGCTGTTCTAGGGCGGGACGACGTAGGGGCGCTGGCGGTGGGCATGAGCGCGGACTTTATTGCGTTTGACCTGAATCAGTTGGAATATGCCGGCAGTCTGCACGATCCTGTAGCTGCTCTCCTCCTCTGCCAGCCTGTCCGCGTCGCCTTCTCCGTCATCAATGGACGCCTGGTGGTACAAAACGGAGAAATAACCACCCTTGACCTGGAACCTGTGCGCCGCCGTCACAACGCCATCAGCCGCGCCATGATTAATGGGGCGTAAGGCTTCATCGGCAGCACGGCGCGCTAAATAAAAAGACCCCAACCAGATAGTTGGGGTCTGTGACGCCAATAAGAACATAACAAGCGGAGAGGGAGGGATTCGAACCCTCGACGGCTTTCACCGTACACGATTTCCAGTCGTGCGCACTAGACCAGCTATGCGACCTCTCCTGATGGCGCTTTACCAGCGCGACGGACATTATAGCAATGGCTGGACGGTTTGCAAATGTTTTTGATGGCGCGTTGGCCAGGGGTCTGCTAGAAGCCGGCTGCCGCGCCGTCGTTTCGCGGTTCGCTGCCGGCAATATAAACGCCTGTATCCGGCTGACGCACAATCACTTGACCGCCGCCGTAAGACCCTGGTGAAAAGTGGGTGTGTATGATGTGCCCTCTGGCGCGTAGGGAGTCTTGCACAGCGGCGTCAATTTGCGGCTCCATGCCAAACGCCAACCCCTCAATCCAGCGAAAGCGGGGGGCGTCCAGCGCCGTTTGCGGGTCCATCTCATAATCAATCAAGTTGACGCCCACCTGTAAGTGTCCCTGCGGCTGCATGAAGCCGCCCATAACGCCGAAGCTGCTCCACGCCTGTCCGTCCCTGGTGATAAAGCCAGGAATGATGGTGTGATAGGGGCGTTTGCCGGGGGCCAGTTCATTGGGGTGGCCCGGCTCCAGGCTGAAATTGGCGCCGCGATTTTGCAATTGCACGCCCGTTGTGCCGGCAGTCAAACCGCTGCCAAAACCCATGTACAGGCTTTGTATCCAGCTTACCATATTGCCCGCACTGTCTGCGGTAGCCAGGTAGACCGTGTCGCCGTGCTGCTCCGGCTGTCCCGCAAACGGCAGCAGCGCGGCGTCGGGCTGAATCAAAGCCCGTCGCTGCGCCGTGTAAGCGTCGCTCAGCAAACCTGTCAGCGGCACGTGCGCCTGGCGCGGATCGGCAATGGTGGCATAAGCGTCGGCGAAAGCCAGCTTGATTGCCTCCATCAGGACGTGGTAATGGTCGGCTGACCCGTAGGGCATTTGTCGCAGGTCGAAGCCGCGCGCGATATTTAGCGCCAGCAGGGCCGTCAAGCCCTGACCATTTGGCGGCATCTCGTGGAAAGCATAACCGTGGCGATAGGGTGTATGCAGCGGCGTCACCCACTCTGCCTGATAATGCGCCAGGTCATCCTGGGTGAGCCAGCCGCCTGCTTGCTGCACGCACGCCGCAATCTGGCGACCAATCGGCCCCAGATAGAAAGCATCGGCGCCTTCCTGCCCTAGCGTGGTCAGGGTGGCGGCAAATTCGGGGTTGCGAAATAGTTCTCCTGGGCGGGGGGCGCGGCCCTGCGGCAACCAGACGCGACGAGAATCGGGGTGCTGGCTCATTTTTTCGGTGGAATTGCGCCAACTGCCGGCAATCCGCTGGCTAACTGGAAAACCTTGCCGGGCGTATTGCACGGCTCGCGCCAACAGCCGCTCCAGACTCAGGCTGCCAAACCGGGTCAATGCCGCCTCCCAGCCGCGTACAGCCCCCGGCACCGTCACGGGGATGGGTCCCAGCGCCGGCATCTCCTCGTGCCCCTGAGCGCGTACCCAATCAGCCGTCAAAGCCATCGGCGCGGGCCCGCTGGCATTCAAACCGTATAACTTACCTTCAGCCGCCTGCCAGATGAGGGCAAACGCATCGCCGCCGATACCCGTTGAACACGGCTCCACCACGCACAGCGCCGCCGCCGTGGCGATAGCGGCATCTACAGCGTTGCCGCCTGCTTTTAGAATTTCCAGACCTGCCTGGGCAGCCAGAGGTTGGCTGGTGGCAACTATCCCCTCGCGGGCCATCACGTTGGAACGGCGGCTGTGGAAAAGGTGCGTTTCAAAGTGCATCATTTCTCCTTTACGTTTGGCGTAATTCTTGACACAGAACGCTTGTTCGTGCTATACTATGGAACAAATGAGCGATTTTAGGCTCAAAGCGCCCACGCAGGCCACGATGAGTATTTGGAGGCAAACTATGGGCAATTCAGATAAACTGTCCAAACGCCAACAGGCAATTCTTGAGTACATTGGGAAGTATACCCAACGACACAACCGTCCGCCCACCATTCGCGAAATCGGCGAGGCAGTTGATATCAGTTCCACCTCTGTCGTTACCTACAATCTCGCCAAGCTGGTTGAAAAAGACCTGGTGCTGCGCGACCGTGAGGTTTCACGGGGCATCAGTTTGACCGATAAAGCCCATGAGATGTTTGACACGACTGTGCGTAAAGCCCAGAGTCTGTTGGTTAGAATCCCCATTAAAGGGCAGATTGTGGCTGGCGAACCAATTAACGTGGGCAACGACACCTTTGAGACCTTCGATGAAGATGATGTGGTGGAGTTAGCCAGCAGTATGCTGCCCAAACAGCAGAAGGATCTGTTTGCCTTGCGCGTCAGCGGGGAATCCATGATAGATGCCATGGTCAACGATGGCGACATCGTGATCATGAAGCAGCAGCAAACAGCCATCAACGGGGATATGGTGGCGGTGTGGATTAACTCTGATGAAGCCACCACGCTCAAGCATTTCTATCACGAAGGCGACCGCGTGCGCTTGCAGCCCGCCAACCCGCAAATGGCCCCCATTTATGTGACCCCTGAGGACGTGACAGTACAAGGCAAAGTGGTGATGGTGCTGCGGCAGACCTCATAAAAAA
>CAYQYJ010000319.1:0-2033 GCA_964421605.1 uncultured Ardenticatenaceae bacterium
TAATACATTGTCTGACATCTTTTTCTCCAGTCGTCGGGTGTGAGGAAAAGTGGTTAGAGGACTTAACTACCCAGTAAGTGCGCAGCTTCGCCAGGGCGTAGTTGCCCGTAAATCATGTCTGCCCGCCCATTTGCGCGGATGACGGCCATTCCTTTGCCGTAACGATCGTCGCTACCCATTTGCGCCAGGAAGTTGGCGTGCGAGGGTAGGATTTCCTCTTTGTAATGAGCCGCCAGGCGGAAGGCGGCATCCCGTTTTAACCCGTAAGCCAGTGTCCAGGCGGTGTTGTTGAGGATGAACTGTCCCGCAGCCACGTTCAACCCCGCCGACATGGAAGCTGCCGCTGCTCCCTCTACACCTACAAATGCCTCCAGATCCTGGTCAATAAGGACAACGGCAGCCCCATAGGTGCGTACTGTCTTCACCAGGTTGGCCAGGAATGTCATCAGAGAAGCCTCCTGACTCATGTAATGCACCTCGTCCACGAAGATGACGCGCCGCTGCGGTCGCTGTCGTATCTGGCGGTGGATACCAGCCAGTACTGCGTAATAAAAGAGCGCCCGCCGTCGCGCTGGCACCTGGCTGAAATCGAAGAGGACGATACGCTCGCGCAGTCCCAAGTCCAGATTGGTGGGATGGTTGAAGGTATCCGCATAATCTCCGGTTACATAGAGGCTCTCAATCTCCTCCGCCAGCCGCGCCGCTGCTGTAGCTACCTGCCCCCCGGACAAGGGTGGGGCATCCTTGCCCGACCACAGCAGGGCGCCGGCAGTGGCCTGGGCGGCCACCTGAGACAATTTGTGGCAGAATGTCTCCAGCGTGGGCGTTAACTGCACACCTGCCAATAGCTCCCCTTCCCAATCATAACGGGCATAGGCAAGCTGCAAGGCGCGGCGGACGGCGGCTACTTCAGCGTTACTGAACCGGCGCGCCTGCTGCCCTAAAGGGTCTAGAAGCAATCCCAACAGCGTGAGGACATGGTCATACTGGTCGCTAGGGTTATCGTAGACCACATCCAACACATTCAGGCGGGTGGTTTCATAGGAGACGCAGTTGTAAGAGACGTCCTGCCCACCAGTCAGGGATAGCAGGCGTCGGCTGTGCCCTTGTGGTTCCAGAAACACCGCCTGCACGCCTTGCTCTGCCAACCGCCAGGCCAGCGCCTGCGCTCCTACTGTTTTCCCCTTGCCCGTTTTCCCCAGGATGACGCCATGAAACGGATCGTTGTCCCGCCAATCCAGGTAGTAAACGTGCGGGGCTACGGCATCAACGGAGACACCCAGATAAATGCCGCGCGTTTGCTGTGTCCGTCCCACCCCCCACATGCCGGCAAAAACCGCTGGCGCGCGACTCAGGGCATTGAAGTGACCTGCCGGCAATCCCGCGGGGCGGGCAGAGGGACCAAAAAGATGCACTGCCGCGGCCTGGTATCCTAGCAGCCGATCCACTTTCATATATTGGGCGCTGGTGCGGCGCAGACTTTCTAACCGTCGCCGTAGCGTGGTGACATTCCGCTCCAACAACAGAAAGAGAATACGTACGTGATGCACCGCTTCGTCTCGCGCCAGTAACGCGGTTTCTGCCTCCTCCTGCGCCAATAGGGCACTGCGATCCTGTCCGTTTAGAACCATTCCTTGCCAGAACTCTGCCGCTGCTGTCACCCGCTCTGGATGCACACGGCGTACATCAATGCAAATAACCAGTGGCCCGTCGGCGGTTGTTATCGCCTGCGCCAGCGGGTTTCGCCAGTCCCAGGTACGATTGAGTTGGTAAGAGGCAAGTATGCCGCAGCGGTAGCGTGTGTGATCCGGTTGTAGCCGGCCATCCCCCTGGCGCAGCACAGGGACCAGGTGGTCTGGATATTCGGCGTACTCGCCTGGAATAGGCAAGCGAGGATAGTCCGGCTCGGCCACTACGCGCCAATGGGCCAGGTCAGCAGGGGTGAGGGTATCAGCGAAATCCACCAGGTAGTGACGTGTCTTGCGTAACTCCCCCTGGCGCGCCCAGTCGCTAATCAGGCGCACCTCTTCCAT
>CAYQYJ010000319.1:2133-4784 GCA_964421605.1 uncultured Ardenticatenaceae bacterium
ACCAGGCCGGGGTTGGCCGCGACCAATTCATCCCATTCCGTCTGCACGTTGACCAGGCGCGGCGCGTTCAGAAATTGACGCAAGTGTACTGCGAGGATGGCCAGCAAGCGGCGTAGCAAGATGTCGCCATGGTAGTTGTAGCCGGCAGCATAACCGGCAGCGATGAATAGGGGCGCCAGCCAGAAGGGAACGCGGAATAGTCCCAGGCCAACGGTCGTTAGCCCCAAGGCCAACAGGAATTGGGTCATTGTCACCCGCCGCAAAATGGTCGCCTGACCCTGGTGGATAAACTCGGAACGGAAGTGCGTAACGGTGAACATAGGCTTGCACTACAGACCACAAAGCGTGTACAGGCTCTCGATGCCGAAGCCGGTGAGAATCTGGTTGCCGATATCCGTGGAAAATGCCAACAGGATGAGACCGATGGTGACAGAGACGGCAATTGCGCCCACCTGCGCTCCTTCGGAAGGAACAATGGAGGCCAGGTTTTTGCGGAAGCCAAGTACGGCCAGACCCAATAATACCGCCGCCCCGCCGATGAGTTGAGTCGTAAAGAGCGCGCGATTATAGGTGTCGCAAATAGCAGCAGGCGGTGTTTCACCAGGTGCGCAGGCGGATAGGCCAAACAGGAGCATCAGCGACAGAACTCTCCATAGCCAGGGACGGGGGCGCAGCCAGCGAGGACCACGCCGGCAGGGGAAGCGAAATATTTGCAGGGTATTCAAGGCCCGAAGCAACATAAAAATCTCCTCAAAAAGATGGGGGGCAGCCTGTGTCAGATCAGGGCAAAGGAAAGCCCGTTATCTGCCACAGGTCTGCACCGATTTGCATTTGTACGGATGAAGTTAGGGGGCGAAAGGTCACATTTAGCCTCGCCGTTTCGCCCGGTTGCAGCCAAAGGGGCAGGCGGGGCGTGACCTGCCCATTCATTACATGAGCATCACCTCCTTCGGTTAGAGGATATTGAATGAAATCTGGCGTGAGGTAAATTCCCCCCTCCCCTACGTTATGCAGGTGAAAGAAGAGAAGCGCTGTCCCTGTGGGGGCGTCCCAGACAGCTACTGGGGTTTCTATTTGCAAGTGGTCTAGCGGGTGGGGGATGTCTCCTAAGGCAACTCGTGCTAGATCGCCTGAGGCCGTAGTGCGTAGTTCCACCCATAAGGGTTGGCCGGCAGCTGTGGTGGGGAAGCGGAAGCTGGCTTCCCATGCGCCTGCGGCATCTATTTCCAGGGGTGTGGCTGCTGTTTGTTCTGTATTGGTGTAAAGGGAAAGCAAGATAGTTTCTGTGTTGAGTGGGAGTGTGGCGTTTTTGATTTCTCCTTTAATGACTATGCGAATAGTCCCTTCTGTTTCCTGACTACTCTGGACAGTTAATACCTGCCAGACAGCATCCTGGCCAAAAGGAAAACTCTCCCCTACATGGTAACTGGACGCAGCGGAGGCGGTTTCGGCGCTGAAATCGTAACGGGCGCGGGCGTAAGCCACATCGTCTGCAGCGGCTGCCGGCAGGGCAAACAGGGTCAAGCCAAGCCGGTTTTGTGAGAATAACCGCCCGCTGTCGTAATAGTGAGCACGACCTGCCTCGCTGATGATAAAGGAAAGGGCAGCGCCGGTGTCCGTGCGTAGGGTAAGACGATCGCCTATGGCCAGGGGGCGTACCAGGTTGTCAGGTATACCCAGAGCATAGTTCAACACTGTTCCCCACAGCCACACAGCTACTGGGCTGTCCGAAGCCATTACAGCAGCGTTGTAGCGGAGTTCACCGCGGGTAGTGGGCTGGCTGGGATCAATGGGTAAAGCCAGAGTCTCTTCGCTGTGGGCGTAATGCAATTCTAGCAAGCTGGGTCGCCCCAGAGTAAGCGCGCCTCCCAGGCTGCCGATAGTTTGCAGCGCGCCTGCACTGCCTTCAATATCTGGCAGCGGTGGCGTGGGCATAACTGTGAGTGTGGCGTCGGCTGCCGGCAAAGGTGTTGGGGTGACAGCATCTTGCTCCAAACGCTCTATCCGCCCACGTAGGAGCATAAATAGGAAAATAAGAGCTGCGCCAGCCAGCAACCCTACCTTTACCAGTGTCGGGCGAGACCAGCGAGGGTGATGGGCAGCAGCGCGTTGTTGGCGGGCTAATGCCGGCAGCGCCTGCTCATATAACGCTTCCGGCGGTAAATCCAGAAGACCATGTCGCCCATCGGGGCGAATATAACCGCCACGGCGAAATGCCTCCCGCCGCTGCCGCAAGTAATGTAGGATGTCGCTATCTGTCTGGTTCTGTTCTAACTCGGTCAATTCCTGCGCTATCGTCTGGCGGAATGTTTCCTGGTACTCTGGTGGTATTTGGGACAGCTCGGCTGCCAGGTCGGTGGGATCTGCATAGAGGTGCGTCACCTGGACACCCCCTCATTCATAACTGGCACGAAAATGGGGAGGCGTACGGCAGGAAGACCAAGCACCAGGTTATCGTTGATTTGCCCCGCGCGGATGCGGGCAGACCAGCCAGGGACGAAGGGAACCAGGATGCGCTCCAGGTCGGTACCGTCCAGATTGAAGGTGGCCTCTCCCTCAGCGTTGGTGAAGATACGCGCCAGGCGCTGCCCTTGCGCGTCCACCGCAAGTACACTCACATCGGGGACACCTTCTCCTGGCCCAGGGGCGCG
>CAYQYJ010000320.1:0-3128 GCA_964421605.1 uncultured Ardenticatenaceae bacterium
TGAATTTCAGGTGCAGCGCACTTATGGAAGCGCGGCGCGCCTCTCGACTCGAACGGAGAACGGACACCATGCCCAAGAAACAAATGGACAAATATAGCGAACTGGAATTATCCCTGGCCGCCTTGCCGCACATCAGCCCGGCGCAGGTGACGCAGTGGGTCAACTTGCAGCGGGCGATTGACAACACCCGCGATTACCTCATCCGCGCCGTGCCTCAAGCACGCTACAGCATTGACGAAGCCCAGAAAATCCTGGAGCAGCGCACCTACACCCTCGTCTTCTTTGGCGGCACGGGCGTGGGCAAAAGCACGCTAATCAACGCCCTGCTGGGGCGCAATCTGCTGCCCACCGGCGCCGTGACGGCGGTAACGGGCACGATTGTGTACATTGAGCAGGCGCCTACCAGTGAAGCAGAATCCTTGACGCTGACCTATTGGACGGAAGCCGAATTTGCGGAACGGGTGCGTCGCCTGTGCCAACTGAGCGAACTGGAAGGGTTCGACATCACCAACGACGAAGAGCGCAAACAGGCGCAAACGGCCATTGAAGGCATTATTGAAGGCAGCCGCAACGAAGCCAAAACGGAGCGGGACGAATACCTGGAGATATTGCTGGACTGCATCAGCACCTATGAGCAGCACCGCGCCCTGTACGCCAACGGCGTGGCTGCGCCACGCTCGCTGCCGCTGGACAGCGAAAACGCCTTGAAAAACCTGCGCGAAGATGGCTTCAAGGGCAGCAGCGAACGGCAAATCCGGCTGGTGCGTTCAGCCACGTTTAAGATTCACCCCCGCAGCGGCATCCCCGACATCTTAATGAACGGCTATCTGCGCATCGTGGACGTGCCGGGCCTGGGCGCGGGCATGAAATTGCACGAAGCCATTACCCTGGAAGAGATGAAGCGGGAAGACGCCATGATCGTACTGGTGACGGACGCCGGGCGACAGCGCGTAGACGAAATGAAATCTATGTCCGCCGTGCATTGGGTCAAAGAAAACCGGCTGCATGGGCTGAGCGGCAGCGATCTGGACGAAGCGGCGGCTAAAATCTTCCTGGCGGTTAACGGCGGCAACGTGCGCCAGGCGTTCGACCGCCTCAACTCTGGGCTGCCCGAAGCGGAGCTGGAAGTCAAAGAAGTGACGCGCTACATCGCCCCCAACTATTGGGAGCGCTACCGCGAACGCGGCAACCGCCGCCCGTACTTCCTGATCATGGCTCCGCCCGCCCTCTATCTGCAAGACCCCGACCACGCCCCGGCGGAGTTCGCCAGCGAAACAGAACGGATTGCCAAAGTGTTCAAAGACCAGTTGGGCCAGGTGGACGTAAGCGATCCGCTGCAGCCCGACACCAAAGCCGCGCTGCTGGAACTGAGCGAAGTGCCGCTGCTGCGTAACAATCTGATCACCTTTATCCAGAATGAGCGCGTGCGCGGCCAACTGCGCGAAGCGGCCACCCGTATCCGCAGCGCCCTGCACGCCCTGCGCCTTTACTACGAGCAGCAGTTGGCTAATCGCGGCGTGCATCCGCCGTTTGCCAACAGTTGGGAAACGCTGCAAGAGCGTCGCTTTGAGAATGTGCTGCTGCGGCAGCAAAAGGCGCTGCCGCGCGCTTTCCACGACGCCTTGCTGGAACTGAGCCAGCGCACCAACAGCGACACCCGCTTCCGCGACCTGCTGCGCCCCACCCTCGGCGGCGTCAAACGCATGGTGCAAGATGCAGTCCAGCGCGAAGTAGACGCCTTGTTGGAAAGCTACGGCACGACCCACTGGGACGACCGGGACGTGATGTTCGATAACCTGATCTGGGGCAGCGCCGGCATTGAAGTGCCCATCAAGCGCATTTTGTACCAGGTGGAACTGGTAATGCAGGACAGCATCTCCCAGTTTATGCCCGAAGTGGCGGAGATCATGGCGGGCGAACTGCAGCGCACGCTGGAAGCGCACGACATTTTGAGCCGCTTGCAGCGCGCCAGCTACGCGCAGGACTATGCGTATACGCTGCCCGACGCGCCCGGACAGACGTTGGCCCTGGAAGAGGCATACCGCCAGGTGGTGCAGCGGGTGGGCGTCAATTTCCGCGAGGTATGCCGGCAAGCCACCATGTACGAACTGGTGAAGCCGGAACGCTCCGTCAACTACCGCCTGGAACTGGGCGAAAAAGAGTTGGCGCTGGCGGACAACGACCGCATCCTGGACCTGGCGCTGCACGGCCCGGCCGAAGTGCGGCGGGAAGTTGTGGCTGAAGCCCAGGCCATCCTGGCGCAGGCTGCCGCCGACAGCGAACCGGCTGCCCCGGCTGCCCCCGCAGAAGAAGAGTTTGTCATCAACATTCTGGATACGCCGCCGGCGGCAGATTTCACCATCAAGTTTGCCGGCGAGGATGGCGGCTTAAGCGGGCTGGGCAGCAACCTCAACGTTGACCTCGGGCCTACCTATGCCGACAAACTGGACAACATCGGCCAGAAAACGCGCGCCATCTTCCAGGCCATCATGGACGACCTGTTCAGCGACGACGAACTGCTGCCGCGCCTGCGCCGCCTCTTCTGGCTGGAAGCCACCAAAGCGGAAAGAGACTTTAACAACCACCTGGTCAAACCAATGCTGCGCCAACACGACCGCAAACTGCACGACCCTGAACTGCGCGCAGCCATGGAAATTGACCTGGAATCCGTCTCCGACCTGGAAGAGTTGATGCGCGTGTGGGAAGGGCTGCATAAGTTGGAGAATGGGTTGGCGGTTTGAAGCAGAAGGCAGAAGGTAGAAGGTAGAAATGGGCGCGGCGTGTTCTTGGGGCGCGCCGCGTCTGAGGGAAATTGGGCAACATGGACAATCAATCCTCCCGATTAGTTCGTTCTATACGCGATCCGCGGCAGTTGGCTGATTTTGGGCGGCGGCTGGCGGATTGGCTGATTGCGGACTTAAATCGCAGCAGCGGTCACGCGCCTGCGTTTACAGAATCACGCGCCAGAGCCTTGCTGCGCGTCATGGAACTGGTGGACGATCCCACCCTGGCTGATTTTAGCCGCTTGCTGGCGGACGCCACGGCGGCGCGCCTGGCTGTCTACGATCTACTGCACGACAGCGGGCTGGCAGAAAGCGCGGAAGTCGCCGGCTTTATTGCCGCCAGCG
>CAYQYJ010000320.1:3228-4780 GCA_964421605.1 uncultured Ardenticatenaceae bacterium
GGCAGCGTGCTGCGCGAAACAGCCCAGTTTTTACGCCAGCAAACGCAGCGCTCGCCCACGGAGCGGGATAGGCTGGCGCGCCAGTTAACGTTTACGGGGCGCGTGGTGGAGGCGGGCCCGGCTACCCTGGACACACTGTCGCGTCTGGACACGCCCGTAGTGCCCGCGCCTTCGGTGTATCGCCCCCCTGTGCCCGTGCGCTATCCCGAAGTGGCGCGGGAAACGTTGAGCGTTGAATCGCCGCCAGAGGCGCCGCCGCCCGTGCGCCGCGGCGCGCCGCTGGTAATTACAGACGATGACGTGCAGGCGGCTGCGCCCCCACCGCAAAGGCAGCCGCCGCTGCGGGTGGATCCGCCGCCGCCGCCCACGCCGCCCAGCCCGCTGCCGCCGTCAGCCGTGATTATGCCCAACTCGCCGGTGACCAACCGGCCCAGCTTGAGCGTGCAGTCGCGGCGGTCGCCAGGACGGCGGTCGCCGGGCAGCCGGATGAAGACAACCAAACTGCGGGTATTGGTGCAGCAGGTGGCGGAAGGAGCGGGGGTGTATGGGGTACAGGTGCGCGTAGTTTGCCGGCGGGTGCGGGCGGAAGTTGCCGGCACGACCAACGCCGATGGTCACTTTCTCTGTGAACTGCCCGTCAAAGAAACAGAAGGGCTGACCTACCAGGTAGAAGTGACCTGGCCCCGCGACCTGGGTGGGGATGTGGAACGAAAGGCGATCACCCTCAACGCCGACCGCACCGAATTTAAGCTGCCCTTCTACCGCCAATATCGAGCGTAAGGCGCCGCCCCGACCGTAACTGACTGTTTTCCCTTTTTCTATGGACGACTGGCTGCAGCTTACCGAAGAAGATATCGCGCGGGCGCAGCGGCTGGCGCGGGCGCGCCCGCCTATGCCAGACGTGGTGATCATTGCCCCCGCCGACGTTGCGCCGCCAACGGAAGCCTCGCCGGCGGCGACTTCGCCAACAGGGAGCGACGAAAACGAGTCCCCCTCCGCGGCGGCTCGCCTCGTGCCCACAGCCCCGGCGCTGCGCATTACGTTGGCGGATTTGACGCCCGCCCCGCCGCAGGCGCAAACAGACCCCGAACTGCGCCGGCTGGAGCAAGTCATGTTTGCCCTGCTCAACCAGGCGCGGGAGGCGCATCTGCCGGGCTGGCTGGCGACCAGCCGCCTGATCTGGCACGACACATTGGCAAACGTGTCCCGCGGGCACTCCGCCGATATGCTGCAAAGACAGTACGTGGCCCACGTCACCCCAGACGGGATAACGGCCGCGCAGCGGCTAGATCACAGCCACATTCGCTACGTGGCTTGCGGCGAAAACATTGGCATCGTTTATGGCGAAGCCAGCCATGGGGAACAGGGGTTGTACGAAATTCACAACGCTTTCATGAACCAGCCGCGCAGCCTCTCCAACCATCGCGGCAACCTGCTCAACCCCATCTGGACCCACGTGGGCGTGGGCATTGCCTACAGCCAGGATGGCGCGCTGATCGTCACCCAAAACTTCATCTCCGCCCCGGCTGCCCGCCTGCGCGGGCAGTAAAAC